>JACZRV010000063.1 GCA_022574555.1 SAR324 cluster bacterium | reverse complement strand
TGAAATATCCCCGGGATTGATCCGATTCCCCGATCATCCGGCCGGAACGTAACCCGGCCAAATAATCGCACGCCATTCAAAATAGCCCGCGGGCCGTCCGGTAGGCAAACGCCGGGCGCGGCTGAACGAGAAATTCGATTCTACGCCAGCGGTGCGTTCAGCGATCGGACGGCTTTGCCCGATGCCGGCCCGCCCGGCGGCGGCGCAGCGGCGTACAGGCGCCCCGATGGCGCCGGAAGGAATGCCTCACCCTTCCTGCTCCAACGCGGCGATATCGTTCTGCGTGATGCCCAGCAGAAAGAGGATGGTATCCAGCCGGGTCTGATTCAGGCTGTGCTCGGCAGCCTCGCGGACGCTGGCCTTGGCATTGAAAGCGATGCCCAGACCGGCTTTGGACAGCATGGGCAGGTCATTGGCTCCGTCCCCCACTGCGATGACCTGGTCCAGCCGCAGATGCTCCAGCCGTGCGATTTCCTCCAGAATCTCCGCTTTGCGTTCTCCATCGATGATCGGATCGAGCACCCGTCCCGTGAGCTGCCCGTTCTCGATCTCCAGGGTGTTGGCGTAGGCATAGTCCAGGTCCAGCCGTTCCTTGACCCGCTCGGAGAAATAGCGGAACCCGCCGCTGATGATGGCGATGCGGTATCCCAAATGCTTCAGGGTGCGGATCAGCTTCGTGGCGCCTGGCGTAAGGGGCAGGGCCTGGGCCACCTCCTCCAACACGGAAACGGGCAGGCCGCGCAAAAGGGCCACCCGTTCGCGCAGGGATTCGGGGAAGTCCAGATGCCCTTCCATGGCCTGGGCGGTGATCCTTGCCACGGCTTCGGCGGCGCCGGCGCGCCGGCCCAACTCGTCGATCACCTCGGTCTGGATCAGGGTGCTGTCCAGATCGAGCACCACCAGCCGCTTGACCCGTCGAAACAGGTTGTCGGGTTGCACCGCGATGTCCACCGAGAACTCCCGCCCGACGGGCAGCAGGGCGGGTTTCAACAATGAGGCCCCTTCGGGCCGATCGCTGGCCACGACCATTTCCAGGCACCGCACCCGGCCTTGGTCCAGGCGCTGAATCTTTTCGATGTTGTAGCCGCTTTCGGCCAATACCCGGGACACAGCCGCGATCGCTCCCGAACTGAGCCGGTCGTGGGCGATGAGGGTCAGCACCCAACGGTGGGGGCGAAGGGGCGGTGCCAGACCGGAATGGGCCAGCACGTGGAAATCCAACTCCAAGCCCATCTCCTTGGCGGCGAAGAGCAAATCCTTGAGTAATGGACGCCCGTCATCGCCGCCGGCGCCATAATCGAGAACGATGGAGAGGCTCAACAACTCCTGGATCGTCACCTGCTCCATGTCCAGGATGTCCACGCCGGAATCGGCGATGATGCGCGTCAGGGCCGCCGTGATGCCGGGGCTGTCCTTTCCCGTAACCGTGATCAGCACGCACCGCCGTTCGGATTGATCGGACATGGGGGCAATTGCGTCGGGCGCGGAGGCGACACGTGTAGTTCTGATGGGGCAAATTCGGCAAATACCGATCTTCGAAGCTAATTCGGCCACCGTGGGCCGAAAAATCGTCAGGACTCCAATACAAAACTTGAAATGGGTTAGCCTATGGCCCGGGATTCGGCGCGAACGATTCCGGGTAATGGAACCCCACAGGCCCTGGCTATACTTTTCGCGAGTTGTAAAAAGTCATCATAGCAATCTTGTACAGCTGACATGTGGGCACCAATAGCACCGTCGGCAGGCTTCAAGAAAAACATAGGTTTGCGGGCGTCCATCGCCAGGGGCATCAAGCTGCGATAATTCTTCAATTGAGCCAAGCAGTATGGATCATCAACCGACTTAAGATCAGGTGCAGGCGGCTCATTCAGTACCGCTTCCCGGTATACGTTCGGGATCCTGGCTATCCACCGGCCGTATGCCTTGACCGGGCGGTCGAGACGGACAGCATACTGGAGCACCACATATCCTACCGGTCGCATCGTGCCACTTGGCAGCTCTAACTCCGGTTCCGGATTTTTTAGGAGACGCTCTTTCCACTCCTCCCGCCAACGTCGCAACGTCGGGCCGAGATTTTTTAGTCCCTGCAGTGAAAACAGGTCTGGTGCGAGTGGGATAACAACGTGCTCCGCCGCAATCAGAGCGGCGCGGTTGATGGCTCCAAGGTTAGGACCGACGTCGATCAGTACGAGGTCTGCTTCCCTGGCTACAGCTGCTCGGGCCAACGTACGATGAAAAGCAGAAATCACGCGAAAGGCAGCCTCATTTCTATCCAGGCATTTGGGCCATTGCGCCGATAATTCATCCTCAAATATGGAAAGGCCCAGGTCCCCCACTACCAACCCGACATTGTCATCCACTAACTCCACATGGGGACTTTTGATGTCGCCCGTTCCCTTTAGAATGGGTTGAACGACACCTAGGATCGTCTCTTGATGCGAACCATCAGGCCAAAGTTCTTCCAATCGGTCTTCATTGATACACATCGTGCTCAGATTGGCCTGAGGATCCAAATCCGCGGCAACTACTTTTAGTCCCAAATCGGCATACATCCAAGCCAAATGATAGACGAGAGACGTTTTTCCTACACCACCTTTGTTATTAAAAAAGGCTATGGTCTTCATCCAGCCGCTCTTATCGTGGCCAAAATATTTTCGGTTCTGAAGTTAAATTCGGGTGCAGGGTTTCCATTCTTTTCGAGTTCTGTTCGGGCGAGAGGAATACCCATGCCGAAACGCTGGACGTATCCCAATACTTTCATGGCTTCGGCAATCAAAGGATTTCGATAGTCGGTCGCTCCACGGCCGAAATTCTGTTCGTTCACCTGACCAAAAAGACCGCCCGGATTCGAGATTTCGATCCGATCCACAAACCAATGTATTCTCGTAGGTGCATTAGTACCCTCATATACTCGATGCATCAGGGCATTTCTCACCAATTGTTGTAAAGCGACTACAGGATAATCCGGCTGCCGAATTTCCCGTGGCCCGGTCACCGGATCAACAGATGTAGAGATATTGATCTCAAGAATTTCATCGAGCTTAGGAAGCACATCTATTAACGCTCCGAAGAGCCGCTTTTCGTCGCGTACGGGATCGGTGATTTTGAGCCCGTCAAAGCGCACAAACTGTACATAGGCGCCCGGAATCCAACGTATAGGATCTCGGCCAAGGATAAGAAGGGCTCCGTAGTTTGGGAGGCGGTCAGGTGTCATCAGCCGCAAAGAGATAAGCTGTTCCTCGATGGATCGATCATTTTCCATCAATACCACTGATTGTATTGCGCTGGGAAGATATTCGCTCCGAAAAAATTCCAGATGAATATCATCAATTTTCGCATCCGGTACGGCTTGGTGGTCGTACGGCAGTTCCGCTGCACGGCGACGCTCAGCTAGACGACGCTCTTCTTCCGGTGTTGCCTGCCTGGTCGTTGGCCCGATTCGTATCCAAGTCCGCCCCTGGTATCGTACGGGTGGTGTCGATGATGGACTGACTACTATGACCGCCACATTGCATTTTCTTACAAATTTCTGGGAAATAGTAAGCGTCGGAGTGGGCAAGATGTTGCCGTCCCGCATATTCGCCAGACCACGCAATAACCTATCATTGATATCGAGACCCGCGCAACTGCCGTCATCTTCCAGTCCAACGAAAATTACGCCAGGTTGGCGATTCTCGGGCAGGTCGTTGGCAAAGGCACATATGGTCCTCGAGATTGCGCTAGTGTCACTCCCAGAACGTTTGAATTCCACGCGGTCCTGCTCGCCGGAATCGATTAAAATTTCAAGCTGTTGATCGGTAAGCATACCAATTGCGCCCGGGTATCGGACAAATATATCCAGATACCAAGCCTGTAGATAGTTATTTCGGTTCTTGCGGAATCCGTCGATTCGCGCTTCGCTACCGGGTCAGGTATTGGAATGAAGGACGATGAACCGCGTCGTGCCGGGCGGAATATCGATCTGGCCGAGATCCTTGCTGGAGACGACCCCGCCCCCGCTGGTGACGAATTCCACGACCACATGGTGACTGCCCGGCTTCAGGAGCACGCGCCCGATGAGAATCTTGTCCGGCAGGGTCTGCCAGGATCGCAGGTCCGCCTGCTCGGAAAGCGCGATGTACACATTGCCGGCGACCCACGCGATCAGGCCGCCGATGGGTCCTGCATCGTCCTGGGCCTTGCGCTGCAGCAACCGGCTGGCGATGTACTTGGTGGTGGCTCTGGCGATGGCCTTGGCCGCGATGCGGCCCTTGCGATTGTCCAGGTTCTTGATGGCCATCTCGCCGATGGGTGCGCCGGGTTCCAGGCGAGCTTCTACCGAGCCATCGACGCGCACCTGGGCACCGGTGATGAGATAGGTGTTGCGGAAATATCCTGGGAAGGCGATGCGCAAGAGATTTCCGTCGGGCATGATCGCATTGATGGAACTCTCGTATTTTTCCGGACCCCGTCCCGCGAAGTGGACGAAGTAAAGCTGGCCCAACTCGCGTTTTTCCCCCAACCCACGAGATTGGGTGCCGGGAAACTTCTCCAAGGCAAGGCTGAATTCCTCGCTGCCCATGAACGCGGCGGTGGTGAGCAGGTTCGCCTTGAGGAGATCGGGTGCCCTGGTCTGGTATTGGGGGACGAAGTCCTTCTCGTAGACCGCCACCGCGCGCCGGTTGGAAATGTAAGCATCGTTGAGGTCGTCGCGGGTGGCCGCCATCTCATAGAAGATCCCCATCAGCATCCGGGCGAAGGCATCTTCCTTGTAGACGTTTTGTTGGTCGGGTTCGTATTGCCGGTTGATGTAGTCCAGCTTGTTGTCCACCTTGCGCGCTTCGACCAGGGCCGCATCGACGTCTCCCAACTGCACGTAATTGAGCGCGCGGTACATGTTGACCACGACCTGCTCGAAGTCCTCGCCCCCGTAGGGCAAGGTGTTGTCATTGGAGAGAAAAGCGGCCACGTTGCCTGAGATGGACTCGGTGAACAGCTCGTCCATGCGCACCTCGGCCAGTTCAAACGCTTCGTTGCTCTCCTTGTACTTTCCCGCGTAGTGGTAGAAGACCCCCCGGTCCAGATTGTACAGTACGTCGTTGCGCTCGCCGTACTTATCCTTTTCGGACTCGATGTACCGCACCGCCTCGTCGTACTGCCCGCTGGCCGCCAGGCTGTTCAGCCGCGGGTAGATTTCGCGGTGGGGGGCGCAAGACGCAACAAGGACAACCACCGCCAACAGCAGCCAACGGCGCGGCCCATCGCATGCGATGGCACGAATTTTCGACGCAGCCACCATCACCCACACCGATTCAAGCCATTACCCCCACCGAATCAATAAGACGTGCTGGCGCGATCGATGAACTTCTTGATTTGCTTTTCGCCGATCCACACCTTCTCGTTGGTTTCCACGTTGATCAACTCCAGGTTGGCCTGATAGAAGACCACCTCTTCGCCGCCCAGCCGGTCGTTGATCGAATTCAGCACGCCGGTGAGTACAAAGTCGGCGCCCAGCTCCTTGCCCACGGAAGCGGGATTCTCGGTGAGTCCCACCTGCTGATCGGCCCGCTCCTCGCGGATTTCGGCCCGTTGGTCCTTGCTGGCCACGACTCCGACCCTGCCGGAACGCAGGAAAGCCCGCTCGATATTTTTCATGAAAATCTGGGTATTGATGTGTTCCGCGGTCCGGTTTTTCACGCCGTAGGCGATCACGGTCGGTTTCTTGTTGTTTGCGGCGCGAAAGTCCTCGATCCAAGGGAACGAGAGGGAGTCCTTGATCATTTCGTCGGCGACCAGGCGGGAATCGGTGTCGTTCCACCGTCCGCTCAAGTCGAGCACTTCGCGGGCTTCGATGCGGGTGACACGTTTCGAGCAGGCGCCCAGGGCCAGCACCACGGCGAACAGGCACATCAAGAGGCCGATGGATTGGATGCGTTTCATGAGGGAAGTCCTCCAGTTAGGATGTCGATTTTATGGGAAGTCCGGTCGGCTTCCGGCCGTCTGGTTCAGATGATATTCTTAAACAACCCCTGGCAAACTTCAAGGCTAAATCGAGGAAACTTGACGCGACGCGACGTACCTTGGCGCGGTCGATATGGCGGCGTGCTGCATCGTGTCAGGGTTCGGCAGCATTGGAATTTTGCGGACAATCTGCCATGGTGGGCGCAGTCCAATATTGCCCACATCATACGCGGAAAATCATGAATCTGAAAGATACGCCCGAACAGGAAGCGTTCCGGGGCCAGGTGCGGGAATGGATCGACGCGTCCGTCCCAGCCCATCTCAAGGGCCACCGTCAGGGGATCGTGCAAGGTCCCGGTCTGGGCCGGGACGAGTTGGCGCCCCTCAACTCGGCGCTTTCCGAGCGCGGTTGGCAGGCCCCCGAGATGCCGGTGGAATTCGGCGGCGCGGGATTCGATTTCACCCAGTCGATGATCTTCCGCGAGGAATGGAGCCGCGCCGGTATCCCCGATCGATTTGCGATGGGAGTCGAAATGGTGGGGCCGATCCTGCTGAAATACGGCAGTGAGGCCCAGCAGCAGCGGTTCCTGGAGCCTACCTTGCGCGGAGAAATCGTCTGGTGCCAAGGTTATTCGGAACCCGGCGCCGGATCGGACCTGGCCAACCTGGCCCTTCGGGCCGATGCCAGCGAGGATGGGTACATCCTCAACGGCCAGAAGATCTGGACATCCCAGGCCCACCGCGCCCATTGGATCTTCGTGCTGGCCCGAACCGACCCCAAGCCGGCCAAAAAGCAGGAAGGCATCAGCTTCCTGCTCGTGAAGTTGGATACCCCGGGGATTACCATCCGCCCGATCGTCACCATCGATGGATTCGATCACTTCTGCGAGGTCTTCTTCGAAAACGTGCCAGTCCCGGCCGATCAGTTGGTGGGCGAGCCGCACAAGGGCTGGACCGTGGCCAAAGCACTGCTGGGACACGAGCGGTTTTCTCATCCCACCGCCGACCCCAACGTGATGAACCGGGCCATCGAGGCGGTGAAGCAAACGGCCAAGAATACGCCCAATGCCGGCGGCACGATGTGGGACGACGCCTTGCTGCGGCGGCGGGTGGCAGCGCTGGAAATGGATGCCGCCTGCCTGCAAAGCACTCGCTACCGCTATCTGACCAAGGTCGAACGCGGAGAATCACCCGGACCGGAAACCCTGATTTTCAAGCTTTTCGGTGCTGAACTGATGCAGCGCATCGTCGAACTGCAACAGGAAGTGGCGGGACCGGCCGGCATCACGTGGGGCAGCGAACCGTTCGGACTGGAGACCGGGGAAATTGCCATTCACGCCACCAATATACGCGCCGCGACCATCCGTGGCGGAACGGCGGAGGTGCACCGCAACGTCATCGCCCAACGGGTGTTGCATCTCCCCCGTTGAACACGATCTCAGCATTCTTGCGGTACGGTGGAACAAGGCGCTATGGGAAATATTTCTGGGGATCCGTTCGCGAAGCTGAACCGGGTCTACTACGCCACGCACGTGTTCGACGAATCGATTGAAGGGCCATTCCAGGAAGCGCTGCTAGACCTTTTCCGCAATGCGCGGGTTCCGGCGGTGCTTATCGGTGGACTAGCGGTCGCCTACTACGCCGAAGAGCCCCTGTCCACCAACGGCGTCGATGTGCTCGTCGCGACCCCGGAGCAGATGGAAGCGCTTGCCGGGCAAATTGGAATCGAATTTGACCGGGTGGGGGTGTATAGCTTCTCCCACCGCAAAACCCAAATTGCAGTCGATGTCCTCACCTTTCAGGCGGGCGGCGACAAGGTTTTCAAAGCCCTGGAAGATCCGGTCGGGCAAGTGATGTCCGGGGTCACGGTGAAGATCGCGCGGCCGGAGTGGATCATCGCGCTGAAGCTGGAACGCGGGATTCGGGATGACCTGCGGGGACGGCGTGATCAGGTACATATCATCACGTTACTCATGGATGCCAAACCAGACCTCGGCCCCATCATGCCTTTCCTTACCCGCCGGGAACGCAAACGCCTCGAAGAATTGCGGCAAGTCGAGGCATGATCCCGCCGGGTAGGCCAAACTCGACTTGAGCGCCGCCGCGGAGAGCGGTTTGGCGGCAAGAAATTTCACGCAATCGATCAAGCCATCCGAATCACGTGGGAGCGAAACGAATCCGGCGCCTGATCCTCGCTGCCCTGTGCGTCGCCGTTTCGGAAATTGTCCTCACGCCGGGCCCTTATGCGCAGGAGATCACCCTGCACCGCATCCAGGCTACGGGCGTGCCTGCGGATCTCACCGTACCTGCGCCCCGTCCCCTGCCCCCGGGAACGACGACCTGGGCTGCCGAGGCCTGGACTGTGGAGAGCATCGGCGTATTCCGCCTACAGGCACCGGAGCCCGCGGCCGCCGCGGCGCTGCGAGTGCGGCCCATCCCCGGCGAGGAAGGATTGCTCGAGCTGCGGGTGATTCTTTTTTCTTCTCTGGATTCCCTGGATTTTCGTTACCTGAGCCAGTCCGAGCACATCGTGGAGGGCGGTTTGCAGCGCCTGATGCGTTTCCGCATCGTCGATGGAATCGGCTCCGAACTGACTGGCGAGCCGGGCCGCGTCGTGCGAATCGTGGTGCAGGACGATCACAAGTCCGAGCTTCGTCTGCGCGTGGAAGGCGAGGTGCTTTTATTGGAACTGGTGCCCCCCGAATTGGGCGGCCGGCCCTCCGGCGGCGCGCGGCCGTGGTACGAGGAGCGGCCCTTGATGTTCCTCGATTACGATATGCTGGCCGGGGGTTGGGCCGATGAGGGCGTTCTCGACCAGGGGTTCGGCAACAACGTGATCGCCGAGTTTCGGTGGGCCGATTTCCTCGCCTTCAATGTCAACGGCTATTTCTCCGGCGACGCCGAGGACACCTTGGTGCTGGCGCGCGCCGTGGCACGTAAACAAATGTTTCGCTGGCTGGAATCCGCCCTTTGGCTGGAGGGGGGCGGCGCGGCCTGGCAGCGCACCAAGAACGGCGAGGCTACTGAAGCGTCCGCCACGCTCACCTGGACCTTTGGCGCCACATTCGTTTACCGCGTAGAAACACTGGGGGCGGCGGGACACGTCTCCACGGTCAATGGCCCCCTCGTGATCCAAATCATGGGCGGCTGGCAGGCATTGCGCTCCCTGGGCCTCTTCGCGGCGTGGCACTCCTTCGACGGCGACAGCGCCATCGCCATGGGCCTGGGGATCGATTTTTGAGAGGGAGGACGCCGGGGACTTCAGGCGTTGGGAAACAGTTTGATGATGGCAACTGCCAGGGTGAGTGACAGGACCAATATTGCAAAAAATTTCAAGAGCTGATCGCGCGCCAGCGAATGCATCTCGACCTTTAAGCTCAGATAATTTTCTTTAGTCTCCGCGCGCGCCGCTTCTATTCTCGCGCCCAATCGGTTCTCCAGATTACTCTCCAGATTCGCCAACTCGTTCCGGAAGAATTCCTTGAAGTCCTGCTGCCCGGCTAGAGTCGCTTCCTCGACTATCGACGATATTTCTTGAGCTGCTTCGGGGGTGAGTCCTTTGGACTCCAGACGTTTGGCGTTTTGCAGGGTATCGGTGATGGGCATGGCCGCTTCCATAGCATGGTTTGCTTTTGTCAGTTTTGACACGCCGGATTGGCGCCGTCAACCTGCTCCCAGCCAGGCAACTGGCCGCGTTGCATTAAGGAGCATGGCGGCGCCCACTTAATCATTCGCCGGCGGCGCCGTTCAAGATCAAGGCTGAGCGGCGCGGCCCCACTCAACCCTCCGCCCGGATGGACTCCCACAGATGGATCAGCAGGGCCAGGTCCTGGGTGGCCTCCCCCACTGATTTGAACAGGGTCGTGGTGCTTTGCGGCGGCGGGGGATCATCGGAAGCGAGCAGGTCGAACAGGTCGCCCGCCACGGATGCCTCGCTCCAACCGATCCGCTTCGCGGCGGCAAAATCGCCCGACTCACCCAATGCGGCTGGCGTATCGATATAAACCCGGCTATCGAGAAAGGCTTGCGGCGGGAGTTCGTTCATCTCGGGTGTGACCGACCCCACCGCGACGATATGGGTTCCGGGCCGCACCGCCTGCCAGTCGAAGAGGGGCTCGGGCGCGGCCGTCGTCGTGACAATACAATCGGCACGTGCCAGCTCGGCGGGTACGTCGCCCCCGCGCCGCACACGGCGCATGATCTGTGCAGGCAGGAGTTCCCGAAGCCGGGCAAAGCTTTCCTCCGATCGGGTCACGGCGCGTAATTCCCCCAGACGGGGGTATGCGGACGCCATGGCTGTGATATGGGCGGCGGCCTGCACCCCGCCACCGAAGATAAGCAGCGACCGAAAATCGGGGCACAGGCGCAGGCTGGCCGCCGTAGAGACGGCCGCGGTGCGCAGCCCTGTCATGGGTTTGCCATCGCCCCAGAAAAGCAGGCGGCCGCTTTCCGCGTCGTAGAGGAAGATCTCAGCCTCCACGGCAGGGTAGCGCC
Organism: SAR324 cluster bacterium; assembly: GCA_022574555.1. Classification (GTDB taxonomy): domain Bacteria; phylum SAR324; class SAR324; order SAR324; family JACQKK01; genus JACZRV01. The sequence goes on along the minus strand of JACZRV010000063.1, from coordinate 12,749 downwards.
GGGGCATGAGGTGCACCATCTTGACCCCGATATAACGGCTGGTCGCTGACGGCATGTAGAGCCCGACGGTATTCCGGCCAGGGACGTTCAAATGAATGCGCCGCGGAGCGCGCACATCTTCGCGGCTGTGGCTGGCGAAGAAGGATTGCATGGCCTCGAGCGCCGCCTGCGGCGTCAGGAGCGACGCGAGCCGGTCGGCATCCAGGTGGGGAATCGTGGAATTGCCGTGCATGCGGGACGGGCCGGCAGGAGAACGGCGCGACGTGCTCACAGTTTCCGTCTGAGCTTGTCGAATTGCTCCCGGCTGCCGATGCCGATCATGGTGTCGCTTTCGCCAAAGACGAAGTCGGCGGAGGGATTGAAGACCATCTCTCCGTTGGCCCGAACGATGCCGATGACGATTACACCGATGTCCCCCCTAAATTTGAGACCCTTGAGCGAGTTTCCCACGAGGGCCGATCCGCCCGTGATCTTGATTTCGTCCAGTTGGACGTCGTGAAACTCGCTGCGCATGGCCAGGTCCAGGAATTCCAGCGCATAGGGTGTGGTGAGGACCGGAACCATCCGGGCGCCCCCGAGCAGATACGGCGAAAGGATGTAACCGCGCCGGCGCGGGCCAGCCCCAATCCCAGGTTGCCGGCCAGATAGGGCAGCAGGCCCCTGCTTCCCACCCCGGTCAGCCCCATAAATCAATGCTTACAGAAAATTTGGGAGTCCAACAAGAGTCGTATTGGCTGATATGGATTTTAACCAGAAATTCGAGTACGGGAGATGATAATCGCTTTCAGTGGTCCTATACAGTTCCACAATGGGAAATGCCAGCTATTAGCTGAGTTCGAACACAACGCGGAAATTGACTTCAATCATTCCGCCGACGCTCTCCGGCACGAGTAACGACATCCTGTATCGGACTGTATCGGAATCGGCGATCAGAAGCAGATTGATAAATTCCGCATCTGGTGGGATGAATGGTCGCGCAGATATTCTTCCTCCCACGCATACCGACAGGATCATAGGGCCGAATATCTACTTAGAGCGCCCCAGAAAAAGCGAACTGCGAAACCACAAGGAAGAGGACAACGGTCGGCAGGTACACACCGCTCCGGCACAAAAGCCGGGATGGCCCGGAACACAGCCGGTAACCGGCTGTGCTGCAGGGGACACCTACACGCGGCGTCGCGCCTTGATGCTGATTTACCCGGGAGATTGACGAGTGTTGATCCTTCAAGAGCTGGTAACGATATTTGCGGTCGCGGTCGTCGTCGTGGCCGTGTTGCAGCGATTCGGCGTCCCGTCCATCGCGGGCTTCATCATCGCCGGCGCCATCGTCGGCCCGAACGCGCTCGGCCTGATCACGGATGTCCATCAAGTGGAGATCCTCGCCGAGGCGGGCATCGTGCTCCTGATGTTCGGGATTGGAATGGAGCTCTCTCTTGATAGCATGCGTCGCCTCTGGCGCCCGATTTTGATCAGCGGTGGGCTGCAAGTTGCCGTGACGATTCTCGCGGTAGTCGCCATCGCGATGCTTTTTGGGTTTCGCGTGGGCCCATCGGTCTTCCTGGGTTTTGTGATAGCGATTTCGAGCACCGCGATCGTGCTGCGGGGACTACGCGCTCGAGGTGAGCTCGACGCGCCCCACGGGCGTCTCACGTTGGGCATTCTCCTGTTTCAAGACATCTGCGTCATTCCCATGATCCTCGTCATCCCCTTGATGGGCGGGGCCTCCGCATCGACCTGGGAGCCAATCTTCGCGCTCCTGAAGGCCACGGGCGTATTGGCCATTGTTTTCGTCGCCGCGCGTCTCGTCGTACCGCGCCTGTTGCACATCATCGCCCGCACCGGACAGCGGGACCTATTCGTCCTGACGGTGTTTCTGATCTGCCTCGGCACCGCATGGGCGGTCTCGACCGTCGGTATCTCCCTCGCTTTGGGCGCATTTCTCGCCGGCCTCGTCGTCGCGGGGAGCGATTACCGCCACCAGGCCCTGGCCGATCTCATTCCCTTCCGGGAGGTGTTTGTAAGCGTTTTCTTCGTGTCCGTCGGAATGCTCATCAACCCGTTGGACCTGGTGCACAACGCGGGCCCGATCTTCGGTCTCCTCGCCGCGATCGTTCTGGGCAAGTTCGCCGTCGTCTTTCTTACCAGCTACGTCATGCGCTTGCCCGTCCGGGTCTGTGTGCTCGCCGGAACGGCCCTTGCGCAAATCGGCGAGTTCTCGTTTGTGCTCACTCGTGCGGCGCAGGGCACCGGGCTCCTGGAAGAACCCCTGGCCAACAACCTTTCCATGGCGGTGATTTTATCCATGTTGATCACGCCTGTGGCGATGGTTTTCGGGCCTCATCTCGCCGCCGGGGTCGGCAGAATTCACGCGCTCACGCGCTTCCTGGCGGTTCGCACGCCCGAAGAGGCCGACGAAAGCGTCCGCCAGCTCAGCGGCCACGTCGTCATCGCGGGGTACGGAGTCGCCGGACAGGAGCTGGCCCATTCCCTCAAGGAATGCGGCATTCCTTACGTCATCGTGGATCTCAACGCCCAGAGCGTTCAACTGGCCACCCAACGCAATGAACCCGCATATTTCGGCGACGTGACCAGCCCCGAGGTGCTGGAGCTTCTCGCCACGGCCCATGCGCGGGAACTGGTGCTGGTGATCAGCGATCCCGGCGCCGCGGTGCGGGCCATCAAGGCTGCCGGGCGGGTGGCGCCCGGTGTGCCCATTCTGGTGCGCACGCGCTACCTGGGCGATGTGGAGAATTTACTCAAAGCCGGTGCAACCGACGTAATGGCAGCGGAAATTGAAGCATCTGTCGAAATCACCTCCCGCGTCTTGGGGCTCCATAAGGTCGAACGCTCCCTCATAGAAACACAGCTCTCGCGAATCCGTGAGCTGCGCCGCGAGGTTGATCTGTCCGACGCCACGTAAACGCTTGTTTCGTCATAGACGTTTTGTCATAGACGCCCCCTTTTGCTCGCGATGCCGCCACCCCGTTTCCGGGGACTCTATACCCGTTGCGCGCCGACACGGGCGGGGCTCCGTCGCACCGCCGCTCCGCTCACCCCGGCCGGCAGCATCATGATGCGGACGATCTTGGAACCTGGCTTTTTGTAGCGGCTGGCCATGGGGGCACCGGTCTCAGGGGTGCGGCTTTCCGGCGTTATTCCGGGTGGGGGGCCGCCCGGGAAAGCAAAGAGGAATCGTCACGTCCGCCAGGTCAACCTGGAATTTCGTGTCCGACCCGAAGTAATCCCCATCCACCTGCACGTGGAACGGCGTGCTCGACTCTACAACCAGCCGGGTGCGATCATCCAGCCAAATACACGGCCCGGCGCGGGCAAACCCCATTCCCAGATTGCCGGCGAGAAAGGGCAGCAGGCCCCAGCTGCCCACCACGGTCAGCCCCAGCCGTTCGCGCATCAGGCCGGCCCGGGGGTGAATGCGCCACTGCCCGCCATAGTGCCCTGCCCGGGCCGCAACGACCCACGCCCCACTGCGCTGGGGTCCATCCGATTCCGTCACCCGCAGAACCGGCTTGGCGGCCATGAGCGCGCGCAGACCCGACCAGACGTAGGCCCCCTTGCCGCTCCATCGTTTCACGGCGGGAGAGACGCCGTACACCGCAGCGCCATCGAACCCGAAACCGGCCATGAGCAGGAAGAGGCGGCCGCCCACCCGGCCGGGCCGCACCGGCCGGGGCTCGCCCCTAAGCAACATCCCCAATGCGAGCACCGGATCGCGGGGGAGGCCCAACTCGTGGGCCATCACGTTGGCGGTGCCGCCCGGCAGGAACGCCAGGGGCAGTCCCTGTTTCGCCAGTCCCTTGGCCGCCGACTTGTGGGCAGCCAAGCCATTGACCACCTCGTTCAGGGTGCCGTCACCGCCATAGACGGCCACGCAGTCTACGGAGGGCAATCCCCGGGCGATTTCAGTGGCGTGTCCGGCATAGGCGGTGGGAATGGTGACGGTCGTGATCCCCTGCCCATGGAGCTGCCGTTCGATCGCCTCCATAGTGCGCTGGCGATAATGGCCGGCTACCGGGTTGTAGATGATCGCCCAGCGGGTCATGCGAAGCGGAATCCTGGAGCAGGCCGCCGCACGCGTGGGTTTGCTTTTTGCATAATGGTATTGGAAATTATGGAAAATCATTGGATCGCGCCAATCCGAATGATGAGCAGTCCTCGAGGAGCAAGGCAATGAATTCGGTCGATAGATTCTGTAAATCCTGTAAATTTCTCACCCTGGGTGCGATGGCCCTAGTCATCGCGACCATAGTCATCGCGGCCATGGTCATCGCAGAAAGTGCCTGGGCTCAGCCCGCCGACGGCTTCAGCATCATGATCAGTGCCGTGGAGCACGATAACACCATCGAATTCGACAAGGGTCTACTCGACGGATTCGAACTCGATTACACCAGCGCAGGCCAGGGACTGGGCATCGACTACCAAATCAAACTCGGCGATGCCTCGTCGTGGGTACTATTTTACCAGAACTCCAGCGAATCGGTGGATGACGAGCTGAACGCCTTCGATACCGCCATCCACACATTCTATGGCGCACAATACCGGCTGTGGGCCGGTTCCCTGTTTGTGGGGGCGCAGGCTGGGGTCTACGGAATCACGCTTGAATCGGACAACGACGGCTCGTCCACGGGCAGCGGGCCGGGCTATGGCCTGGTCATCGGCCTGGAAGGCGACGGAGGACTCTACCTGATGCTGCAATCGGACCGCGCCGAGGTGGCCTTCGACGACGCCGGCGTGGACGTCATGGGCCAGCGCCTGAGCCTGGGCTTCCGCTTCAAGTAGGCGTTTCGACGAGGCGGCGCTCGTCTTCGACGGGGAGCAAGGGCAGCGCCGAGGTGAAGGCCCTGGCGTAGAGACCGCGCCCAGCACTCATTGGAGGGGCGCCACTTCGAGGAAAGACCTTCACGTCGTGGAGCCCACAGCTGGGCGATTTGCTTTTGAAGATGTAACCGCGAATGTGGCTCATTTCGCCGGCGTTTTCCCGCCCCAGATCCGAGAGGCCCTCGGTCAAATCCAAGACGGGTGTGCCCGTTCCCAGTGCGCGCGGCGCATCGGGCGTCCCCATCAGTCGAACCGGCTCTCGCGGCACGCCCAGCCCCAGGGCGACTTCCGGACACATCGGCACCAGTTTTGTATGACCACCCACTGTCTTGGCAAGGAAGGGGTCGTAACTGTGTTCTCCATCGTATCGAACGCGCTCGCCCAGCAGGCAGGCAGAGATACCGATGGCGAGCCTCCCCGGCTGTGCGAACGGATCTTGGTTCAAGGCGAATTCGAGGCGATCGCCCTACTCCCGTAAGAACCAATCGATGACATCACGGTTAGAAATGAATCGGACGGCAAGGCGGGTCACACCAGTTCCCGATAGGAAAACAGGGCGCAACAGAACAGGTCGAACGTCTCCTGGGCGGGGTAGCGGCTGATTTCCTCCAGGGTGCGCATGAGATCGTCCCAGTCGACGAATGTGTGATAGCTTTCGTAATGCCTGAATGCCACGCCGTACTTTTTAGCCAGGGCGGACACCTGGTCAACGGTGTCGAAGAATTCTTCCGGGTGTTCCCGCAGCCGTGAGAGCACGGAATCGAAAAATTGCAGGACAAGCAATGGCAACTTGTCGGGGTGCGCAGGCAGCTTTCGCAATTCCTGGAATTCCGGGTGCGCCGTGGGGGGAGGCGGGGGGTAAACCAAGCTGCGCCGTTGAAACGGCTCCTCGTCGTTGGAAGGCCCAATCCGGTAGCGCCTTTGCTCCACAAGCAGGCGGAAGAGGCTTTGCAGTTCCGTTGCCGTAGGCTCCATTTTTTTCGGTGAGGGAGCCAATGCACGCCGCAGGAAGGGGTTGCGGGTGTTCTTGTACAGGCGATATACGGCATCGCCCGGATCGATGCCGGGCTCGCCGGCCGTCGCCGAGACCGGTTCCAGCCGGTATAGCCAAGGCAGTTCCTTGTCCTTGTCTTCTTCGCTCATGGTCAACGCTGGGAGAGAGGGGCCTATTGAGATTGGCCTATAGAGATGGGCCTATAGAAATGGGGTTGTACTTTGCCCGCCGAACTGGGCTATCGCGGGGCGGGCATCGGCGGGACTTAAATAAGACGGACGGCACCCCAAGTGCTCTGGCGCGGAGATTGTCCCAACACTAGCAAGATCCTCATTCATGCTCAACGCGAATCGAAATCTGATTTGGATTGTCATTTCAATCGGTCTTCTCGGGTTTCTGCCTGTGGAGGCCGCCGCGGAATCCGAACTCCGCGGGACTGGCGATATTTCGGCCGCGGCCGCCGAAGCCCCTGGCGATCCGCAATATTGCGATCGATCTGCCGGTCACCCGTCGACTGGCCAGCCGATTCAAGTGCCCACATCGTGGCGGCGGTTGCACGCCCTGTCGTTGCTGGGACAATGTTACCAGGTCAAAGGAGATCTCCAAGCGGCGGCACGCTACTTTCGGCAGGGCCTGCGGGAAGATGCGGTACTGACTTCTCAGTGGCGCATCAAGCTGCTGCGAGTGTTGGTGGCTCAGCATGACGCCGAGGAAGCTCCGGCACTGATCGGCGAAATTTTTCGAGAAGAGATGCCGGGAGCCAGGGATGAGGTGCGCGCTTTGCTGCTGGCGGCCCTGGGCAACACTGCCACGGATTCCGATCCCGCGTTGCATGCTTCCATCGCGGCCTATTTGGACGCGGTGCAGCCCAAGCGGGACGACTACGATTTGGCCGCGGCTCTACTGAAAGCCGCTACCCGGTCCACCGTGGCCAATCCCCAGGCCGGAACCGGGCGCGATCACCTGATCAAGTTATTGTGGACCATCCCTCGGGACAGGGAAACCGCTGCGTCTTCCGCCCAAGCCGCTGCGGCGCGCGACTCTAAAGCAAAGGCGGCCATATCTCCGGAGCACTTGGCGAGGCGGATCGAAAACCTGCACCGCTCCCGGCTTTACGAATTTATCCGCGACGAGGCCCGTCCCTCCGTTCTGTCGGCCGATCAGCCCGCTGTTCTGTCCGCTGTTCTGTCCGCAATGCCCCCCAAGCTCGCAAAAACCGTGGGCCGCCGCTATTTCAACGCTTTGCAGCGGAAACGTGCCTACCGGCAGGCTCTGGACGAATTGGCGCAGCCGGAAGTGCGCCGGCTTTTCGCAATGGACGAAGCCGATGCGCTGGTGCTTGAAGTTGATTTTCAGATGAAGGCGCGCCGGTACAAGGCAGCTCTGAAGACCATGGCACGTCTGGAGGAAGTGGCGCCACGATCCGTGGTATTGCCCGGATTCTATCTGGAATGGGCCCGCCGGGCGCGGCGCGAGGGGCGATGGAAGGAAATGCGTCGCTGGTGCCTGCAAATCATCGAAGATTTTCCCAGGGCCCGCTCCGGGGGCGAGGCGTACTGGATGCTGCTGTGGCACCACTACAAACGCGGCGAAGACGGCGAAGCCGCCCGCTGGGCCAGCGCTGCATTGGCCCGCGGTGCTCGGGATGCCGACGCGCCGCGTTTTCTATACTGGCTCTCGCGCATCCAGGCGCGGCAGGGAGATGACGAGGCCGCCAAGGGTAACCGGCAGATCCTGCGCAAGTATCATTTGCTGAGTTACTACGGATTGTTGGCCGATGGCGAAAGCCTCGACCGATCGGCCATGAGGGTCTCCAACGGAGAATCGAGGCCCGCGAGCGGTGATAACGACCCACCCGAATTGTCGGCCGTATGGCGCGAGGCCGAATTGAGTAACGGGCTGCTTCTGATGGCTTTCGGTGAAGCAAACTTAGGCGCTGCCGCCCTGCGAGCAGGGATGGGCAAGCCTTTCCCCCAGCGAGCCTTGCGGGAACTGGCCGATATTCTGCATTATATGGGCCAATTTCATTTGTTGCAGAGGCTGTCGGTCAGCTACTTTCTGGGTAGTGTCAGCGACGGCGGCGACCCCGATGATAGTCTGATGCGATACGTGTTTCCGCTGGCCTATCCGCGCCTGGTATGGCGTGCATCCGGCGATCAGGGCATGGACCCCTTCTTCGTCACGGCGGTGATGCGCGAAGAGAGCCGTTTCCGGGCTGACGCCGATTCCATCGCCGGCGCCAAAGGCCTGATGCAGCTGATGCCGGCCACGGCAAAGATGATCGCCGGCTGGAATAACAAGCGCTTTGCTCAGGACGCGTTGATGAATCCCGAAACGAACGTCGCCTACGGAGTGCAGTATCTTCGCTGGCTATCCCGGAAGTTCAAGGGCAATCCCGTGCACGTCGCCGCCGCATACAATGCCGGCCCGGGCGCCGCAAGCGTTTGGATCAAACGCAAACGGGCATTGGACGACGAGGAATTCGTCGAGGAAATCCCCTTCCAGGAAACCCAGAACTACGTCAAGAAAGTGCTTCGTTCGACGATGATCTACCACCGCCTTTACGGAAAAGACGCGGCTGCCGGCGGATCATCCAGCAAGACCTCGACTTCATGGCCTACCGTGTTCACGAGATCCTGAACGTGGCGATTTCTTCGTGCCGTGCGGGCCGGCGGATACGCGAACGAATGATTCGATGGGCAAAACCTCTGCCCAGTCCCGACCTTGTCCCGAGCGGGGACGAGGAATCTACCGCAATCCCGGCTCTTCTTGCAGGCTGATCGCGGCCCTCCCCGCAGGATGACCAGAGGGAGACCTCCCCACGCGCCGAGGCCCCGATTGCCATCCGGGTGAATGCATGGTTATCGAACCTTGCCGATGGCAAGATCCGCTTCGTGTGGCTATTGACAGCCCGACGATGATCGTCTATCTAAGAACGTTTACTAAAGCTTGTGTCCCGGCCGATAGTATGGCAGCTGCTTTGGGGTGCCCTCGCGCTCGGATATGATGCCTTGCCCGCGTAACCTGGGGGTGTAAATCGAACGGCCGCGGATTGAAACCGTATCGATCGATTTTGACTTGAATATTGATGGGGGCGATAGCGGCGGGTAATTCGCCGTCTGATTGGAAAATTTAGGAGTGTGAAATGATCAAACCTTTGGGAAACCGAGTCATTGTAGAGCGATTGGAGGCGGAGACCAAAAGTTCCGGGGGAATTATCATCCCGGACACGGCCAAGGAGCAACCCCAATCCGGCAAGGTGGTTGCCGTGGGGCCCGGGATCAAGGACAAGAAGGACAAGCTGATTCCTCTCGATGTCAAAAAAGGCGACAAGATCCTGTTCGCCAAATTCGGGGGTACCGATGTCACGTTGGACGGTAAGGATTATATGATCCTGAAGGAAGACGACATTCTGGCGGTCATCGCGAAAAAATAATTCGCCGCAAAATATCTTGAACCCGCAGGTCTGTCGGCCGCTCTATCATTCCGACAGGCTATGGCATGGCTGAACCGGCGCAAAACGGGGGTCAACGCTCCAGCCGGCTGGGCACTGGCCCATCGTCTCGGGCCGGTGATGCGGAAAACGCAAAACCGGATGGCAGGCCGCCAGGAGCATCGTTGCAGCTGGCCGGCATGGCACCGTCACAGGAAGAAATTAGGTATCGCAGCGATGATTGAAGTCAAGGACCTCGTCAAAACCTTCGGCCACATTACCGCGGTCGACGGCATCTCATTCACCGTGGAAAAAGGGGAAATCCTTGGATTTCTCGGCCCCAATGGTGCCGGTAAATCCACGACGATGAAGATGATCACCTGCTTTCTTTCACCGACCCAGGGCACCGTTTCGGTGGGAGGATTCGACATCATTCAAGACCCCATAGCCGTGCGCGAACAGATCGGCTATTTGCCCGAGAGCGCGCCCTCATACTCCGAAATGACCGTGACGGAGTTTCTCCGCTTTATGGCCGAGGTACGCGGCTTCAAGGGCGCCGAACGGGAGCGCCGTGTGGCGCACGCAATCGAACTGACAGCGCTGGCAGAGGTACGCAATCAAACCATCGAGACGTTATCGAAGGGATACCGGCAGCGTACCTGTTTCGCCCAGGCCCTGATCCACGATCCACCGGTGTTGATCCTCGACGAGCCCACCGACGGGCTGGACCCCAACCAGAAGCACGAAGTGCGTCAGCTGATCCAGGGCATGCGGCATCAAAAGACCATCATCTTATCGACCCACATTCTGGAAGAGATGGAGGCGGTTTGCAGCCGCGCATTGATCATTTCCAGAGGCCAGATCGTCGCCGACGGCACCCCGGACGAACTTGCCGCCATGTCCCGCTACCACAACGCGGTGACGGTGCGCGTCCGTCAGGCGGACACGGAGGGGCTGGAAGCTAAATTGAAGCTGATCGACGGTGTCACCAAAGTGGCGCACCAGCCGGGAAGCGAGACCCATGCGGCCACTTACACGATGTTCCCCAAGAGCAATCGCGTCATCCTTCCTGAAGTGACCCGCTTCCTGGAACAGCACAAGATCGCCGTCGAGGAGATATTCGCCGAGCGGGGCCGCGTGGACGAGGTGTTCCGGGAAATCACCCAACCCCAAGTCAATGCCTGATCGCTCCTAACTCTGAGGAGTAAGCGCCGCATGCACCATCTCTATCCCATCCTCAAGCGCGAGCTGATGAGTTATTTCCGCTCGCCGGTGGCCTACATCTTCATCATCATCTTCCTCTTTTCGACCACCGGTACCACCTGGATGCTGGGCAGCTTCTACGGTTCCAACGAGGCCGGCCTGGAGCTGTTCTTCTTCTTTCACCCTTGGCTGTATCTGTTCCTCATTCCCGCTGTGGGTATGCGGCTTTGGGCGGAGGACCGGCGCTCCGGGGTTATCGAATTGTTATTCACGTTGCCCATCACCTTGCTGACGGCGGTCATCGGTAAATTTCTCGCCGCTTGGATCTTCGTGGGGATCGCCCTGGCGCTGACGTTTCCCATGATCATTACCGTGTATTTCCTCGGCGAACCGGACGGAGGCGTAATCGTATCGGGTTACCTGGGCAGTTTTCTGATGGCGGGGGCCTATCTGGCAATCACCTGCTTCACCTCGTCGATGACCAAGAATCAGGTCATCAGTTTCATCGTCAGCTTCCTGATCTGCCTGATCCTGGTACTGCTGGGATGGGGCTACCTTTCCAGCCTGCTGGTGGATATTTTCCCGGTCTGGGTAGCCGACGCCATTGCATCGTTCAGTTTTTCCACCCATTTCGACGGTATACGGCGAGGCCTGATCGATTCCCGGGACGTCATTTACTTCTTGTCGTTCATTGGATTCATGCTGTTCACGACCGTGATCGTTTTGGAAAACCGGAAAGCATCTTGATTGGGAGATACCGATGACACGCCGCAAACTCTGGGTACGGCGGATTCTTGCATCGTCCACGGGGGTCGTTTTGCTGGCCATCATCCTGGTGGCCTTGAATGTCGTCACCGGATTCGTGCCCCTGCGGGTGGACATCACCGAAGAGGGCTTGTTCACCCTTTCCAAAGGATCGGCGGCCATCGTGGCCAACCTGGAATATCCGGTTACGATCAAATTTTATTTTTCCAAAAGCCTTCCCAACCTTCCAGTGCGAGTGAAGAACTATGCGCAGAAGGTTGAGGAATTGCTGGAAGAATACCAGGCCTCCGGCAATGGAAATCTGACCCTGGAATTTTTCGACCCCAAGCCGGACACCGACGAAGAGGAATGGGCGGTCAAATACGGCATCCGCCGGGTCGGGCTTTCCAATGGCAGCCAATTGATGTTCGGCATGGTCGCCCTTTCGGGTGAGCGGGAAGTGGCCATCCCTTTCATCGACCCGAGCCGGGAAAAAGTTCTGGAATACGAGATTTCCCAAACCATCACGCGGGTCGTGCAAACCAAGAAACCGATTTTGGGTATTCTGGCATTTCTAAAGATCTCCGGTGAACCCTCATCAGTGCCTGGGCAGCCGGGAACGCCGGCTTGGACGGTATTCGACGAGCTGAGCAAAAGCTATAATATCCAATACATCTTTCCCTCCCATAGGGTTATTCCCGACGATATCGAAACACTGGTGGTGATACATCCCAAGTTTCCCCCGGACACACTCACCTATGCCATCGACCAATTCATCATGCGCGGCGGACACCTGGTCGTCTTCACCGATCCCAACTCGCGAATGGACGAGGAGGAGTTGAGAAAAACCGGGGTCAGACTCACATACAGCAACATCCCCAAGCTTTTCGCGGGCTGGGGACTGAAGTTCGACAAAACCGAGGTCATCGGGGACCAGGAATTGTCCACGCGGGTCAATACCCGCACGCAGGGCGTGGTCGATTTTCCCCTTTGGATCACGTTCCGAGGTCCCTATCTGAATTCGGATTCGGTGATTACCAACCAGCTCGAAGAAGTGACCCTGATCGATGCAGGCGCCTTCACCTTTGAGCCCAAGGAGGATTCGGATATCACCTTCACGCCACTGCTCACCACCTCTTCCGCATCGGGTACGATCGACAACTTCATGGCTCAGATGGCGCCCCCGCTCGAGGTGGCCAAGAATCTGAAGGTGGATGGGAAACAGCGGGTGCTCGCCGCGATCCTCACCGGCACCTTCGACACCGCTTTCCCCGATGGTCCTCCGGTGCCCGACAATGGAGACGGGGACGTGGATCTAGACCAGATTCAGCTTCGGGCGGAGCGTCATCAATCCAGGTCCATCAGGCCCACCAGCGTCCTCGTAATCGGCGACGCCGATTTCATGGCTGATCCCTTTTCGGTGCAAAAGGTTAATTTATTCGGGCAAACCATGGTCAAGGCGATTAATGACAATCTCAACTTCGTTCTCAACGGCATCGAATTCATCTCCGGCAGCCAGGACCTGATCAGCATCCGTTC
>JACZRV010000062.1 GCA_022574555.1 SAR324 cluster bacterium | reverse complement strand
CGTTCACGGCGGATGCCAACGATCTCTCCTGGAGCACGGGTTCCACCGTATCTGCCGAATACTACTGCGTGATTACCAACAATCAGAATGGGAACGTGATCGTGATCGATCCCGCCGATCTGACCTCGGGCACGGTCGCACACGGCCTGACCACGGGCGACGTGGCCACCATGGCCTGTTATGGCATCGGCATGCCCGCCCTGGCGGAAGCGACGGTGCCGGGCGGGGCCTAATCTTCGAGGCCGCGAGACTGACTCGGCCGGGACGTAACCCGGCCCTACCGGACGGATTTCATGGCCGGGTGGTCATACCCCAATTTATACTCCGTTTGTTATATGGAACCGCCGATGAACGCGGATAAACGCCGATGTGATTAATGGGGAGGCAACCATCTGCGTGATCAGCGTGAATCTGCGGATAAAAAGATGTTTCCAGCCTCAGTCTCTACCCGGTTTTTCGACCGCGATGCCCTGGAAGTGGCGAGAGATTTGTTGGGCAAGGTGCTTGCCCACCGGGTCGATGGTGTGTGGCTGAAGGCCACCATTGTCGAAACGGAAGCCTATTACCTGCAAGAGAAGGGCAGCCATGCCTCGTTGGGATACACAGAAAAGCGCAAGGCTTTGTTCATGCCGCCCGGCACCATTTATATGTATTACGCGCGGGGCGGGGACTCCCTGAATTTCAGTTGCCGTGGCGCCGGCAATGCGGTGCTTGTCAAGAGCGGCTGCCCGTTCCAGGACGGGGCCGATAGCCAATCGATGCTGGAGCGGATGCATCGCCTCAACCCCTTGCCCGATGGCAGCCATCGGGCCGACGGACGGCTCTGCTCAGGCCAGACCCTATTGTGCCGGGCATTGGGGCTTCGCGTCCCGGATTGGGATGGCGGCCGGCTCGACCGCGGAAAATTCAGGCTGCTCGACGTGGGTTATGCGCCCCAACGCATCGTATGCGCCCCTCGGCTGGGAATACCGCAGGGCCGCGATCCGCATCTGCCTTATCGATTCATCGATTTTGAGCATCTGCGCTCGGCCACACGCAATCCCCTGGCAGGCGGTGCGCGGGAAGGGAAAGACTATCGCGTCATGCTGAACGCGTAGGTTAGGTCTTGACCGGCGGCCAGTCCGCAAGTTGAAATGACATGCGGCTACGAGGCCGGCCCACGCGATAATCATGCGCGCCCGGCGTCGGCTCCGTAATGCCGTATTTGCATTCAGCAGGAGCGGGTGTTATGTTTGCCGCGAACTACTCCGCAAACCGAATCATCGCAAAGACCACTAAGGTAAAGGACTATGAAGCATCTATTTTTGAAGATAATTGGCGTCTTGATCGGCATGTTCGTCGTTACCGGCGGTGCACTTACCGGGACATCCGCTCAGGAATTGAATATTGGCGAGGCCATCGACAACACGGTGGCGATGCTGGAGAGTCAACCCAACGACCCGTTTTTGCGTGGGCGGCTGATGAAGCTTCACTTCGTCAAAGGCGCTCACATGCTGGAGGCCCAAGAAGGGATGCGCGCATCGGAAAGTTTCATGGACGCGATACGCGTCGCGTTCGAAAGCTTCGGCTCCATCCCCGAAACCGACGAGGTCGTCGTTTTGGCGCGGTACGGTCTGGCGCACACCGCTAATGACCGGGGGATGTCGCAGCGAGCCGTCTCGCTTCTGGAAGAAATGCTGATGGCCGAGCCGGACAATTGGTTGGGCCGCTATATGCTGGGCGTCGTGCTCATGAGCACCAAAAACGACTTGGCAGACATTTCGAAACGCCGGGCCAATACCGATTTCCAAAGGGGTGGCCAGGTCATGCGGGATCTTTGGCGCGACAGCACGGTCCCGAGGCAGTTCGACATATCGGAAACCGCCGCTCAATTGACTTATGAGCGGGCTCTGGGGCTCGCGGACGCGGGCGATATCGCCCAAGCAATCGAACTCCTGCGAGGACTCAGGGTGACCTATGGTTCTAGTCCAAGCACTGTCAGGTCGGAAAATTATAATATCCGCTATGCGCTCGTTTGGATGGCCAAGGAAACCGGAGACGAGCAGACGGCCCTTGCTGAAATCAAGTTGATCCTCAAGGAGAATCCCGACTTCATGCTTCCTGACGGCACGCCCATCACATCTGCCCCCGCCCGATAGCATCGGCGCGGCACCCGATCGCCCGTGACCATGCGTCACGGGCTTCCCCCACCTACAAATTCAATCAGCCGGATCGCCGCCACGGCGTGGGTACTCAGTCGCTTTCGCCGACCTCAGCGTGGAGGATCCGTTGCGCCGCCCCCGCCAGATCGACACGGATCGTGCGATTTTGAGAGTAGGTCACTTGTCCAGGCTCGCCGCCTTTGACCTTCCGAACGTATTTGCGCTGGGTGTAGTCGATTTCCAGCCCGCCTTCTTCGCGCCGTTGCGAATAATAAGCCGCCAGCCAAGCCGCTTCAGCCACCGTGGATTGGGGCAAGTTTCCACCCCTGGGATTCCGTACGATTACGTGCGCTCCGGGGATACCCTGGGCGTGAAACCACCAGTCCCGGCCGTTTGCGATGCGAAAGGTGACCCGGTCGTTTTCCTTTTTGTTCCGTCCGGCAAAGATCAGGTATCCGTCGCTGCTGAGCCGGGTCATCACCGAGAGCTGGGCAGTACCCCGAAGTCCGCCGGCAGTGGGGGGCCTGAGCTCTGCCCGCTGTTCCTTGCTCCATCCGTCCTCCAGCCGGTGCAGGTCATCGGGCGAAGCCAAGGCCCGGATGGCCGCCTCCGTTGCCCGCCACATCTTGAGTTCGGCTCGGGTTTGGCTCAGGCGCCGTTCCACATGGGGCGCCGCCAGCAGCAATTTCCGGTATCGGTGGAAGTGACGCTCCATGTTGGCGCTGGGCGTCGCTTGGGGGTCGAGTGGAATCTCTACCTCCGGCCGCTGGGGATCGAACTCGTCGATTACCCGCAATGATCGTTGATTGGCACCGAGCCGGTGGCGATTTATCTTCAACAGGTCGCCCCAATGCTTATGCCGCCCGGCATCACGGGTGTTTGCAAGATCCACTCTCTGCTTTGCCAGCCGGCGAGCCAGGCGCTTCAGGCGCGACCGAACCCGGCGCAACAGCTCGCCGCGTTTGCGCTGAAGATGCGCCTGCTGTTCCATTCGGCGCCAGATTTGGTCCAGATCCCGGGCCGCCGCCAAGTTGTGAGGATCCGCGGTTTGCTCCGGTGCATCCTGGGGCAACGACTTGAGCCGTTGCGGAGGGCGATAGGGATCCCCGGGAGTCAGCCGTCTTCCGGGCTGGGAGGGCCGGTGCAGCGCGATCAGCAATCGTTTCGCACCGTCGAGCAGAAGCAGGTTGCTGTCCGGGCCGTTCTGTTCAAGTACGAGCCACAGGGTCTCCCCCGCCTTGGTTGCCGGAACAGCCATCACCCGCTCCTGGAAAAGCAGCGGCCTGCCCACGATTCCTCCGATGAGCCGCGTGCGCAGCCACTGGCAAAAGACCGGTGGGCGGGCCGGTGAGCGCGCACGGGCAAACGTGCGCACGATGCGGGGATAATCGCGGTTCGCGGAAAAAAGCCAGAGTGCCGCGCCGGATTCCGGCGCATAGGTTTCCACCGTCAATTCATCGGACGAGGTCTGGTGGATATCGCGCACAATTCCCCCCGATAGCCCCGGAATTTCCGGAGCAAGGAGCGACGGGCTTTTCGGGCGGAGCATTTATAGCCTGCTTATTGAAAATCGACCCGAATAATGGGGAAATGGATTGCGCTTGTTCGAGGATCGGGCTTAACATAATTGAATCATTGAAGAGCGGGACCCATCATCCCTTCCCCGCTGGCCATGCCTCCATCGCCTGGCCGGCCATCAATCCTGGAGTACTTGTCCATGCCCGATATGGAAACGTTGTTAGAACAGGCTTTTACGGAGATACCCTTCGATGAGAGTGGCCGCCATCTGCTCGAAGCGGAGGCTGTCACGGGCTGTGTCTTGAAAGGTGATGAGGTGACCGTCACCTTGAAATTACCGGACGATGAGCCCCTGCGGCGGAAAATTTCGGGGATGGTCGAAGAACGGTGCGGCAGCATCCCCGGGATCAAAACGGTCTCCATCAAGATGGCCGACGGCGCATCCGCCGCCGCGCTTGCGAAGGGTTCCACCGCCGTGCCCGAAAAAGGCTCCGCCGACCCAGCCGCGAGCCAGCCGGGCCCGCACGGCAGCCAACCCCACGAGCCTCAACGCCCGACAAGCAACATTTACCTGGACAATTACGATGCCGTGATCGCCATTGCCAGCGGCAAGGGCGGCGTAGGCAAATCCACGGTCGCGGTCAATGTGGCTGTCACCCTGGTCAAGATGGGCCATACGGTCTCGCTTTTCGACTCCGACATCTACGGACCGAGTCTGCCCATCATGCTGGGCCTGCGCAACACGCGGCCCAAAATCGACGGCAATTCCATCGAGCCGATCCGCAAGTACGGACTCGATGTTCTCTCCCTGGGCAACCTCGTCGAGGAGGCCGCGGCGACCATTTGGCGCGGGCCCATGGTGCACCAGGTGATCGAGCAAATGTTGCGCGACACCAATTGGCCGGGTGGAGATTTCATGGTGATCGACCTCCCTCCCGGCACGGGCGATGCCCAGCTCACCATGTCCCAGCTTTGCGATGTGGCGGGGGCGGTGATCGTTTCCACGCCCCAGGACGTGGCCCTGCTCGACGCCATCAAGGGCGTCTCCATGTTTCAAAAGGTGGACATCCCCATCATCGGTCTGGTGGAGAACATGAGCTCCTTCATCTGCCCCCACTGCTCCCAGGAGACACCCATCTTCAGCAAGGGCAATGCCCAGAAGGCCGCCGGCCAATACAACATTCCCTTCCTGGGCCGCATACCCATCGAATTGGCTATTCGCGAAGGCAGCGACAACGGCGTGCCGGTCTCCACTCTGGACGAAGATTCCACGGCCGCCCAAGCTTTCCGGTCCATCACCGAGACCATGCTGCGCGAGTTGGAAGCGCTGGGCTGACCGCTGGCTCCGCGTATGACCTCGCGGCGATGCGCAGGCGCCGAGCGCCTTTCCGGTGGTGGTTTTGCGATGACCGGCTTCATGCGCGGGATCAGGGCCGACGCACTGTGCCCATGGCATCTGTGATTTCGAGTCCGTCAAACAGGTGGCGTTGGAGGACCTCGTGGTGCGGAACGGGACGAAGTCGCCCCCGCCTCCACGACAAGTCCGGCCCTTAGTCCGGCTTAGGAGGAAGGCACGCCCGCCTCGTGCTCTTCGATTGTCCGCTTTTTGCCGTCAGAAAATGGAAGAAAATGTCCGCAGATCCGCTCCCCTCTGAGCCTAGCGCCCCATTGGGTTCGAATTGTAATTTTGTTTTTTTTGGCCAAATACGGACAATATATTTCCCCCAGCCGGCACAGCAGGGGTGCCCCGGATCGGGGGCCAAGGCCCCGCCTGCTTTCCATTCTACCCTTTGCCGCGCTCCCGGAATAGCCCCCTGGCCGCGAATAACCGAAAATGGCCGGGTCACGTCCCGGCCACCTCCCACCGGCCGCGGCGCTCCAGGAAGCCGGCCCAATTGGACTCATGGTGCCATTTCAGTGGATGCAGAGGAATGACTTCGTTCACGACTTTGCGTTTGCCCTGTACGCAGGATGCGGTAGTGACTCAGTTTGAAATTTGTAAGCTTGTACACTCAAGGATAGCCAATTGATCATAGGGCATGCCTAAGAACACACCAAAACGCCCAAGGGACGCAAACCAGCTAGGTAAGCTGAGTGGACCTCGCCACGGGCGAGGCGCACGAAGAACCCACCGAAGATAGCGGAAAGAACCCTCACGCCGTAGCTCCGGGTAGGCTCGGGGGTCTTAAGGGCGGGAAGGCCCGTGCCTCCAAACTTTCGCCTAAGCGACGCAAAGAGATTGCACGAAAGGCTGCGGCGGCTCAATGGGAATCTAGGAATCGATAAGCGAGATTTGCACGTCATTTTTCGGTGGGGCGGTTCTTACCTCAAGAGATTCAATTTCCTGGAAATCTTTGACGTTGTTCGTAACTAACGGAATTGCATGCCGCACCGCGCAAGCAGCAATCCAAGCATCAGGGAAGGAAATTGGCATCCCCATATTTTTCCTGTTTGCAAAAATCTCCGCAAAACGGAGTGTAATTTCTCCATCGTAGGGAATCACTACGAAGTTTTTTAAATGCACCTCCAGGGAGTTATACCTGCGCGACCCCCAACCCCTCAGGTGTGCCCCCATATACATTTCACCAACTGTAACAAAGGAAACCGCAACAAATTTTCCAGCAACAAATGGATGGTAACGCAGTGCGTTTTCGCCACCTTTCATCAAATATGAGGCAACATCCGTGTCGATGAGCACTCGCTCAGTAGATGCCATCAGGCACCATTTTTGATTTGCGCCCGACGCAATTCGGAAATCAGTTCTTCAAACCCATCGTCGAGTTCACCTGGCCAAGTGCCGAAAAGGATACTGGGGTCTTCAAGTGGGACAACCTCTTGCGCCCGCACCAAATCATCAAAACTTTGTGGAACCCAAAATTCGCTTGATACGGGAGTCCCTTGGGGAAGGAGGTCGGTGGCGCGGTCCTCTAGTTCATCAAGCCTCTCTATGTCGATGATCCGAATCGTTTCTATTTTCTCCGTGTTGGGATCAATTTTCGCGTCGCCTACGATTCTCACATAATGTAGCATATTGCTTAAAACATCGTCAGCTTGTTCGCTTTTAAACAAGCACAAAACCGGCGGGCCAGATTCGGGGTGTATCCTGCACCGCGTGCCCTGTTCTTTAAAATCCGCCATCAGCAACCGGCCTTCAATAGCCTTGACGTTTGTTATTGGACCCTTTATTTTTTCCTGAAGAATCTGGAAACCCTCTGGTGTATATTTGCCGTGAAAGGTTTCTCCATTTTCTTGGAGCCTAAATTTCATTTCAGAAATTCCTTGGGAAAACAAAACCCCTAGGTCCTTCCAAGCCGTCAGCACTCCTAAATCCATACCGGCCGGGAGTTCCTCTCCCTTTCGCTGTAATTGTTGTAACCCGTCTATTGATTTTTTTAACAGGTCAGCAGTTGGGTCCATCCCAACTGCCGAAATTTCCGGGGTGGATTTGTCAAGCCCGATTACAACAGCCCTGCTCCCCTCCGCGTACATCACGACATCCAGGGCTACCTTCTCTTTAATGGAACTCTCGCGCGCTTTGGGTTTGGCGTCGGAGGTCTCCCCATCAAGGAATTTTCCATGGCGATATATAGCCTTGGAAAATTGCGACAACACGCGAACAAGCTTATCAACGCTAATACGCGCATGCCCAACAGCCTTTCCCTCAAGGCGGATGGTCAGCAGTGGTGGGTTAGTTGGATGTTCCGACACGAAAACTCGCTATTCTAGCAGCAATTAGGGGATGCTATCAGATTTAACAGCAAACGAAAAAAGAAAATTTCAAACTAGATCATTACCCAAGATGCGGCCGGTTTGCAATTGGCCGCCGATACGGACAGAATGCCGGGATTTGCGGTGCGGCGGGCTGGGCCGGCACCGGTGTCGAACCCCTTGGAGCAGTCACACCCCATGAGCACCCGCGCCTTTGGCAGCGACCAGACCGAGCGCAATACGTTTTTCCCGCGCCTGATGGGAACACGGGGGGCGATCGCCTGCGAACACTACCTGGCCGCGCAGGCCGGAGCGGACCTGCTCAAGGCGGGCGGCAATGCGGTCGACGCTGCTGTGGGTGCCACCCTGGTGGAAGGCGTGGTCAATCCCCAGATGCACACCATTGGCGGCGAATGCCCCATGCTGATCCGCATGGCGGGTTCGGGCAAAGTGGTCTCGGTCAATGGCAACACGGCCGCACCCGAAGCCGCCACACCGCAAGCCTATCGAGAGCGCGGGCTGAGCGACGTGCCGCAGGAAGGCATCCTGGCCGCCGGCGTGCCCTCGGCTTTGAGCGCCCTTATCACCGTCCTGATCGAGTTCGGCCGGCTCTCGTTCGCCGAAGTATCGGCGGCGGCCGTCACCCTGGCCCGCGAGGGGGTACCGGTGCATCGCGGGCTCCTCCGCCAGCCCAATTATGGACTTGAAGCCCTGCGGGAGAAGTTTCGCCGCCAATGGCCGGCCAGCGCCGAATTGTATCTCCCGGAGGGGAAACTTCCCGGTGAAGGGCAGATCCTCGCCAATCCGGCCTTGGCCGGGGTGTACGAAACGCTTGCGGCTGCGGAACGGGTCCCCCGCGGAAGCCGTGAGGCGGGATTACGTGCCGCGCTGGATGCCTTTTACAAGGGCGACATAGCCACCGAGATCGCCCGGTTCTGCGCCGAGAACGACGGGTTCCTGGCCCGTAGCGACCTGGAAATTTTCGAGACCCGCTTGGAGCCCCCGGCCCGGCTGGATTACCGCGACACCACCGTATTCAAGTGCGGACCGTGGAACCAGGGACCCGTGATGCTCCAGGCCCTGGCGATCCTGGAAAGATTCGACCTGGCCGGCATGGGTCACAACAGCGCGGACTATGTTCATACGGTCATCGAAGCGCTGAAGCTGGCCTTCGCCGACCGGGAGCAGTTTTACGGCGATCCCGAGCAAGTCGATGTGCCCCTGGCTGGGCTGCTCGCCAAGCCCTACGCCAAACTGCGCGCCGGGCTGATCGACCCTGACCGGGCCCATGCCGAACTCAGGCCCGGCGATCCGGTGGCTGGAAAGGCGCTCCTGCCGGCGCAGCGGCGCCTGGGCGGTGCAGGATGGGGGGCGGGCACGGTACACGTGGACGTCATCGACGCGGAAGGCAACATGGCGGCCTTCACTCCCAGCGGCGGGTGGCTGAGGTCCTCGGAGGTGATCCGCTCCCTGGGATTTCCCCTGGGTAACCGGCTGATGACGTTCTATCTCGAACCGGACAATCACCCCAACCTGGTAGCCCCCTTCAAAAGACCCCGCACGACCATCAGCCCGTCCCTGGCCATCCGCACGGGCGGCGCTTGGATGGTCTTCGGCAGCATGGGCGGCGATCAGCAGGATCAGTGGCAGCTGCAATATCTGATCAACCGGGTCGTGTTCGGGATGACCCTGCAGGAAGCCATCGAGGCGCCGAAATTCAGCAGCGAGCACTTCACCGGCTTTTTCGCGCCTCATGACCGGTTTCCCAATCGGCTGCGCGTCGAACCGCGGTTAGGGCGGGCCGTGCTGGACGAACTGGCGCGCCGCGGCCACGATCTGGATATCGCCGGCGACTGGACCGAGGGTTACCTGCTGGGGGCCGACCGATATCCCGACACCGGCATCCTGGAGGCCGGCTGCGACCCGCGCGGCGGCAAGAGCGAGGTCTTTCCAGCTTTCGCACTGTGCTGGTAAAACTACGGTGCTGGTAAAACTACGGTGCTGGTAAAACTACGGTGCTGGTGAAATCGTGCTGGTGAATCTGAGGAATTGCCGCGCGGTATGGACTCAGGCCCCTTTGCGGGCGCCTTCGGCCATGGGAGTGCCTTCCACAGCCCGTCCGGTGAGAACCCACTCCCGGTAGGCATCCAGCGGTTCCCTTCCCGTAACCTCGATCCGGCCGCGGCTCAAGGCGACGTAATCGTGGCGTTCGAAGTCCTTGAGAATGCGGCTGATCACTTCCCGTGCGCTGCCCAGTTCCACAGCCACTCGGGCATGGGTCGTTTCCAGGACGGGGTTCCGCTCGCTCTCCCGCAGGAGCCATTCGGCCAGCCGGAGATCCACGCGGCGGAAGGCCACCTCCTCGACGACCATCATCATCTCTGCCAGCCTTTCGGCCAGGGTTTCGTTGATGAATTGCTGCAATTCGGGATACCGCGTCACCCATTGGCTAAAGACCTGCGAGGGCACACTGTACATCACCAGATCCTCCTCCACCTCGGCGATGGCCGGGTAGCTGGCCCCGGAAACGCCGCAGGACGTGGACATGATGCAGGTCTGGCCCGGGTAGACCCGGAAGAGCGTCACCTCCCGCCCCGTCTCACTGATCTTGTATACCCGCACCACCCCCTCCACGATGAACGGCACCATCTCGCAGGGAAACCCCTGCTCGTACACCACCCTACCCCGGGGGAACGTGCGCAGGGTGGCACTGCGGACGAACTCGCCGGCCAGCTCATCGTGGAATACGGGAAACAGGCTCGTGACCGATTCGACCGTAATGGCCGGCTTTTCCGGTGCGGGCGGTCTGGAGGCCATAAGGAACACGCGCGGCAGGTTGGACGATCGGGCGAGAGAATTCACTTTACCCCGCAGAGACGAGGATGGCCAGCACCGGCCGATGCTGGTGATGTACGAATTTGTGTGTCAGTCGCGTGACGAAAGAGAAAAGGGGTACTCCTTGGGTGCTTTAACCAGTAACCCAAAACCAAACAGAACCCCCGATGGAAGCAGCAGTGATCACATCTGTGCCCCAAGCCATGCGTACCATGAAGGCCCTGGGCGATGAAAGCGTATTTTGCGATGCAATTTTTCTCCAGGTAAGCCGACAGGCCGTCGCCAAGGTGTTGTATGGCCGCACGCAGCATCAATGCCATCGAACGCTGATCGTCGAAGTACGCAGAAGAACCCGGCCCATGGGCGTCATGTCAGACCGGGCAAGTATGGAGCGAAAACATTTTGCCGTTTTTACAGGGATCAACCAAAGCCAAGGAACTGCGATCCCTTTTCCACTGACACCTAAACTGACACCTAACAAATGACATTACCGATGGGCGTCTACATGGTTCCTGGCACTGGGCCACGCGCCCCACATGGCTATCCATTCCACTGAAATATCGGATGCGCCGGGATCAGGAGCCCCTGCCGTCCGGCTTACTCCCAGCCCGCGGGCGATCGCGGGTGTAACC
Organism: SAR324 cluster bacterium; assembly: GCA_022574555.1. Classification (GTDB taxonomy): domain Bacteria; phylum SAR324; class SAR324; order SAR324; family JACQKK01; genus JACZRV01. Next base: position 12,364 of record JACZRV010000062.1, on the reverse strand, counting down.
GCGGTGGGATTCCGCGGAGAGAAACTCCCGCCACCGATCCAGGAGGGGGTCGCCATTTTGTTTTTCCAGCCAGGCAACCATCGCCTTGAGCGGCTCCCGGCGGATGCAGAATCGGCGATACGCTTCCTTGAGTCGCGCGATGCTTTCCTGGGAATAGCCGGCTCTGCGCAATCCGACCCGGTTGAGTCCCGTCAGCCGGTTGTCTTCTCCCACGAGGGTGAAGGGGAGCACATCCTGGCTGATGCGGATCAGCCCGCCGACCATGACGAGTTCACCCAAGCGGCAGTTCTGATGGACTCCCGCGTTGCCACCCAGGGTGACCCGATCGTATAAGCGCGTGCCGCCGCCTAAAATTACGCCGCTGGAAACCACCGTATCGTCGCCGACCCGGCAATCGTGACCAACGTGGCAGGTGGACATGATGAAATTGTGATTGCCGACCTCTGTCTTGCCGGTAGCCGGCGTGCCCCGGTGGATGGTGGCGAATTCACCGATCCAGTTATCGTCGCCCACGATCAATAGGGTGGGCTCGCGCTTGTATTGCAGGTCCTGGGGCTCTCCACCGAGGATGGCACCATGCATCAGGCGGTTGCGGGCCCCCATGCGCACCGAGCCATACAGGTGGCAGCCGGCTCCCAGTTCGTTGTCGTCGCCCACCACGGCTCCGTCTTCGATCACGGAATGGGGCCCGACAGTGGTGCCATCGCCCATCTCCGCGCCCGCTGCCACCACAGCCGTTGGATGAATGTTCAACGTCATGCCGGATAGAGCATTTGACTCTGAGGGTTGCGGCAGCCGCTGCCTCAATGAGCCAGAAAGCGCCTCACATAATTGGGGAGGGTCAAGGCGGCGCGAAACATTTTCTGGTGGTAGTAACGCAAGTCAGCCACGAAAGGCGGTGCGCTGGTGTGGCGGAACAGATGGGGATCCACGTCGTCCGAGCAGAACGTGAAACTCCACAACCCCGCGGGGTAGGTCGGAATATTGGCCAGATACAGCTCTACGACACGGAACGTCCGGCGCAGATCGCTGTGCATCGTGCTCAGGATTGGCGCGGCAAAAAATGGATTTTCGGACTGGAATACAGCGATACCGCCCGATTTTAGGGCCGTGTGGAGCTTTTCGAAGAATCGGGGTGTAAACAATTTTTCGGCCGGCCCTGTTTTTGATTCCGATATCAACGGCACCGGATCGGTCGAATCCACCAGGATCACGTCGAACGCTCCCTGGTGATCGTCGAGGAAGGCAAACCCGTCCCGGATCACCACTTCCACCTTTGCGTGATCCATTCCAGCGGTGAGATCGGGAAAGTATTTGCGGCAGGTATCGATGACCATGCCATCGATCTCCACCAGCGTAATCGAGTGCACGGCGTCGTGCTTCAACACCTCGCGGATGGAACCGCCGTCCCCGCCGCCCACGATCAGCACCCGCTCCGGGTTGCCATGGGCAAACAGAGGGGGATGGGCGATCATCTCGTGATAGACGAACTCGTCCCTTGCGGTGAACATGATCGCTCCGTCCACCACCAGCATCCGCCCGAATTCGAGCGTCTCCACTACCTCGATCATTTGGTAGGGGCTTTGTCCCTTGAAGAGGCGCTGGCCCAGCTCTAACTCGATGCCCACATGGGGCGTGTGCATCTCGTGAAACCAGTCGCCGGCCATGTCGATTCTGTTCGTCCCTTCCCTGCCTTCAGGATCGATTGGTGTAATCGAGACGCACCATGTGCAACTCGGCGGGCTGGAATGTCCGGCGCAGGGTGCGCTCCAAGTCGGCGCCTTTCAGCTTTTCCACGCAGGTCAAAAGATCGACGTGCATATACTCCAACTCGGGCCAGGTGTGGACGGAAAGATGGGATTCGGACAGAATGATCACCGCGCTCACCCCGGGAACGAAATAGTGGCTGTGCTCGCTCACGCGGGTTAGCCCCAGATCGTCTACTACGGCATTCAGGGCGGATTTCAGCCTGCCGGGGTTATCAATCCGCGTCGGTGCCACGCCCTGGAGCTGCAGCACCCAGTGGTCAATATAGGGCGGTGACTGAAGCCCCCGGTGAAGGACCGGCCGCGGAATGGTCAGCCTGCGGGTCTGGGATCGTGCATCTTGTGTGGCCGCTTGGGTGCTCAACTATCCGTTCTTTCACCTCCCATCGGTCGCCTGGATAGGCTTAGTCAACGTGAAAGTCCCGGTCTTACCGGAAAACCCACGAGCGCGGGAGCCGATCGCATAGCCGCCACGCCGCTCTAACTGTCCGCGAAATCTTCGATGTCGTGTCTACTGGGATCCATGCCGAACCCGTGAATAATCCCCACGACGAAGAATACCATATATCGCCGGAAAGCCCGGCGTGTCAAGGACTTTGCCGATATAGGCAGATGGGTGAGTTATTGCCTGGGATGCGGCCACGGGCAAAAAAGTCTGGGGCATCCGGGTGCCTTCCCCCTTTTCAAGCGGAATGCTGGCAACTTCGACGGATCTCGTCTTTTACAGCACGATGGGCGGCTGGTTCAATGCCGCCATCGCCAGATCCGGTGAAAACTTGTGAAAGTAAAAATTAGGCCCGAAAATCATTGGCAACCACATGACCTACCGGGGTCCGCATGGCATAACATTAATCTTGCCGTCCAATCCGGCGAAAGTGGGCGACTCGGCGATCTGGTTGCGCTCGATATTCCGGCCGAGGATCCTTACGCCGCCCGTATCCGTGGATGCATCTTTTCCATTCGCTCGTAAGCGCTAAATTTCCATGTATACACCATCCTTATAGCGGCGGCACACGAGCGCATCGGCAAATGCGGAGGGTTTGAATATGGACTTGCCGCGCAGCATACGGACACATTCCTGGACGCCCTCTGTGATCGAGGGATGGGGATGAATCAGTTCGGCCAATTCTTCGATACCCTGATCCATCCATATCAACAATGCCACCGCCTGAATGGCGCTGGAAGCATGCTCTCCCACCGCCCTCATGCCGAGAATTTTCATTTGCTCATCATCGGTGACCAGGATTTTGAAAAATCCCACGGTACGGCGCATAGCGATAGCCCGCGGAATGCACCGGAAGTGATAAATAGCCACCAGGTAGTCGAGCCCACGCTTTTGAGCCTGCTGTTCATTCATCCCCACAGCGGCGGATTCCGGATTGAGGAACATGATGGAGGATATATTCTCGTAAATCAGTTTGCGGCGGGGCTTGCCGAATATCTTTTCGATCGCGTGCCGCCCTTCCAATTCGCCCACGTTGACCAGGGCGATGTCGGCGGTAAGATCCCCCACGGCGTGGATGTTGGGCACGCTGGATAGTGTGTCGTTATCTACGACGTGGCCCGCCGGCGTCAATCTGACCCCGGCATCTTCGAATCCCATGTCCTCGTAATTGGGCACACGTCCCACGGAAACCAACCCTTTTTCGACGTTGAAGACCTCGCGCCGGCCGTCGTGAAATTTAAGGGTGTATTCCACCCGGCCATTCACGATTCCCATTTCCTCCAGTCGGGACTGGCGGTGGACGTGCACACCGCGCTCCTCCAGGTTGGCCTCGATCACTTGAACCAGATCCGCGTCTTCGAACGGCAGGATTCTTTCTTCCTTATCGATCAGGTAGACCTTCGTCCGTCCGAAATTGGAGAAGATGGTTGCGAACTCGCACCCGATCACGCCGGCCCCGAGTATGACGATGCTTTCCGGAAGATCTTCCAGCGAACTGATTCCATCACTGGTCAGGATGATCTTCTCGTCAATGGGAATATGCGGCAGATAGCGTGGACGGCTCCCCGTGGCCAAAACGATGTAGTCGGCCCGGAATGTTTCGGCACCGCTCCCATTTTCGACACGGATCTCGTTGGGGCTTAGCAATTTTCCGAATCCTGTGACCGAATGAAACATGTTTTCGTTGCCCTGCTGTACATGCCGGATGTGATCCGTCAATTGCTCCGCCCGCTGCCGCACCGCTTCATCCGTTTCGCGAGCCACCTCACGGTACTCGAATTGCGGAGCTGCAATTCCATAGCGCTCGAACTTTTCGTTGATGGCGGCAAACTCCCTGGAAAGTTCCCACAAGGTTTTGGACGACAATGCTCCGTCGTAAATCCCGGCCCCGCCGATTCTGTCCCGCTCGACCAACAAAACCTTTTTCTTGAAGTCGACAGCCCGCATCGCTGCCGCGTAGCCCGACGGCCCTCCGCCGATAATGCATACGTCGTAGCTTTCCATACCCCCTCTCAGGTCTAAGTGATCGTGATTATCTGCGCGAGTCCTTACTTTCACGCAATGGGCAAGATGGAAAATCACCTTGGCCGTGGTGTTGGATACGATTATTTCACAATATGAAGCGTAATTGGCGCCGTATATTTACGGCGACCGATGCAAGATCGGCCGGGGTACGAACATTTGGGGAGAAAACACTTGCGAGGCCCTCTTTTCCCCGGTGCCGTCAATTTGCTGGTTTATCGCTCAATACATTTCCCGGAAAAGCTGACGCCACCCGGAGACGGCTGCGCAAAACCGATCCAAAGTACGAATTCGTTGAGATATGTATTGAGAATTAGGACGGTTATCCCTCCGATTTTGTCGGCTTGCGATACATAGGTTCTGCTCATAGGCTTCTCGTTTACTACGCTAAACTCAAATTTTCTGAATGTAATATCGAGATATTTCGCTAGATCGTAGGGCCCTGTTTCCAGGAAGAATCCGGTATAGATCCCGGTCGATACGTCGAATATAAAAACCTCGCCGCGCACATCCGGCACTGAAAGTTCAGATCGCGCAATCGAATCGGCGATAACACAGCGTAGAACCGATCCCTGCACGATCGAATCGGCGAATGAAAATATGACGATCAGAACGATAGTCCGCATGAAACAAGATGATACGATATAATGAACTGATCAACCGATAGATAGGTATCACTTTAATATTGTCGGATTGCCTGAAAACGAGCGTTATTACCGGGATTACTATCTATGTTAACCTCCATAGTAGTACCTCGCTATTAACTTTTACGACCTCGGCGAGAATCACTAATCCGTTGCGAAAATCCACGGCCAGCACCATATACCATACCCAAAACGAACCCGCGCAAATCTCGCCATCAAAAAGGGACTCACGTTTTCTCGTAAGTCCCTGATATCACAGAGCGGGAAACGGGGGTTGAACCCGCGACCCCAACGTTGGCAACGTTGTGCTCTACCACTGAGCTATTCCCGCGTAAAATTGGTGGTGGATGCCTATCAGTAGCCGCACTGCGCCTGGATTGTCAAGGTGTTCCAAGCCCTAAGCCAGATGCGCTATGGTCTTCCGGACGACGGCCGGTGACATCGCTGTCCATTGCCTTGCCGTCGGCGGCGAGGTGATGACCGAAGTCCGGCCATTTGCGGTTATTCGCGGCCAGGGGCTACACGGACGGGCAGGGGGCTGATATAATGCAGGGTGATCGGAGACTGAGCGGAACCTATCAATGTCCGTATTGGTCTGGTGCGTTTTGGTATGATCGTTTTGTCCCCTTTCGACCGGAAAAACTCAAAAAGTACAAATCGAACCCAATGAAGCGCTGGGCCTAGAGGCGAACGGTTCCGCAACCCTTTTCCTCCATTTTCTGACGGAAAAAAACGGACAATCGAAGCGCGCGACAGTCAACCTCATTGAAGTGCAACATAGAGTCTGCTCCCATTTGTAACCGGGGAAGCGGACTCGCTGCAATCACACCGGCACTTCCTTTTCAGGGTGCGTCAGTTCCCAATCGACTTACCTGGGGGGGGTTGCTATGAACGGGGTTCCCTCCACACGAGAAGTTGGACTCCGACCGTTACCGGACGGTAGGAGGCGCAAGCGGAATTCTGAAGTCATGACAGCAAGGATGGATCGACAACCAGAGACAATCGGGATCATCGGCGGCAGGGGCCAGATGGGCCGCATGTTCCAGGGGCTGTTCGAGGCCGACGGGCTACGGGTTCTCATCGCCGGACGCCGGACGGAGTTGACTTACGAAGCGTTGGTGGCGCAGTCGGACGTGGTTATCGTTACGGTCCCGATCCGCTCTACCGTGGAGACAATTCGACGCATCGCACCGGTTTTCGGGCCCGTTCAGCTCTTCAGCGACTTCACGTCCATCAAGCAAGATCCGGTGGCTGAAATGATGGCCAGCAAAGCCTCGGTCATCGGCTGCCACCCGATCTTCGGACCCATGCCCGACCCCGCCGGGCAGAATGTGGTGCTGTGCCCGGAGCGGCCGGGCCCTTTCCTGAACTGGTACCGGAATTGGTTCGAGGCGCACGGCATGAATGTGCGGCTGATGTCGCCCGTGGCCCACGACGACGCCATGGCGGTCATTCAGGGGCTGACACATTTTATCAATATCGCCTTTGCCGGCACGATGCAGTCACGCCAGGTTCCACTGGAGGAACTCCTTGCCATCTGCAGTCCCGTTTACCGCGTCTTCTTCTCCGTCATGTGCCGCATTCTGAGTGGCGACCCCGCCCTGTACGGGGAGATTCAGGTAGTCAACCGGGGCAGCCGTGCCGTCGTGGAATCCTTTCTCGAAAATGGTAAGGAACTGCTGGAGCTGGTGGGCCGAGAAGATATGGAAGGCTTCCAACAGCGATTCAAGGAAGCTGCTGCCTATCTCGGCGAATACCGTCAGGTCGCCCGTGAGGAAAGCGACTTTCTTGTGGAGCAGCTAAAACGCTACGCCGACGCCAAGCTAGGCGCGCCCCCGAAATCTGCCAAGAAATGAATGATTTGGCTGGACAAAGGGTGGAAAGCCCGATATTCAGGAATTGCATTGGCCTGATCGATAGGGCGGCGAGCCGCCCAGCCTAGGGGGCATCCGCCGGTCGTGGGCTCACGCTGGCACAACCGCGGCGGTTCGAGCGGAAATCTCATTGCCCCCGCCCACGCAACTAATCAAGTACGAGGCGAGGCTATGGAATTATTTGTCGCTTACGAATTTCTCCTGCGCTGGATTCATTTCCTGTCGGGCATCACCTGGATCGGCCTGTTGTACTACTTCAATTTCGTCCAGGCACCCTTTATGGGCAAGGCGGAAGCGGTCACCAAAACCGACATCACCACCAAGATGGCGCCCAATTCGCTGTGGTGGTTTCGCTGGTCGGCCATGTTCACCGTCATTGCGGGGATTCTGATCATCGTCAACCGCATATCCATGGGCGGGATGGGGATCATGGCCACGTCGTGGGGCGTCTCCATCTCCATCGGCGGAATATTGGGCCTGATCATGTGGTTCAACGTGTGGTTCATCATTTGGCCCAACCAAAAGGTGATCATCGCGACCACCACATCTGCCGCCGCGGCGGGCAAGGCACCCGAGGGGCTGGGAAGCCGTCCGCGTGTGGCGTTTCTTGCCTCCCGCACGAATACGATGCTATCCATCCCCATGCTCTTTTTCATGGCCGCAGCCAGCCATGGGCCATGGGGGCTCTTTTAATCCGCAGGGAGCACCCCGCGTTAGCAATTATCTCGATTTGAGAGGTTGGCCATGAAAAATCCGCTAGACAGCATTTCGGGAACCATCATCGCCGGTTTCATCATCACCATCGTGCTTTACATCATCGTGGAAGCCACGATCCTGTAAGAATATCGCTTTGCCGTCCGGCTCCCACCGAATGGGGAGCCGGACGGCAATCGAATGGGTGCCGGCGACACACGCAGTTACAAGCCACAGACAATCCGAGCCCGCCCGATTCGATCAAGTCAGCATCCCGGGGTCTACGATCCATCCCTCGTTGGGATCGCAGTCGAGAGGAATTCCGTAATTCCGCCTGCGCATAGAGTAAGCCCAGGCGGCCTCGATAGCGTCCAGAACGGCATCCAGCAAGTCGGCTTCGGAATCGGCACACAGCCGACGCCTCTGCGATGGTTCCAGGGACACGGTGCAGCCGTAAACATCAACCAATCGGGCGCCGGAAACGCCACGCCGTTCACCCGTGATGACCTGAACGATCCGCCGTCGCCGAGCCCTGCGTGACTTGATCTCCGCCTCTTGCAACGCTGTGGAACGATGCCGCGCGCCGGGCCGGCCCTTGTAGGGCGCGTCACCAATACAGAATCGGGCCACCAACTTGGGATAGCCCTCCACCACGACGCGCGCGTCTCCGTTGGGCCGGTGGGGCGGAACCGAACACCGGGAGCGCAGCAGAATAGGGGCGCCACGGAAGAACATTTTCGCCACGGGCGGATACTGGGCGTTCATCGGACTTGCCGATCGGGCCCGGCGATCCGCCGGCCGGTAGCGGTACTTCTCGCCCTGTGGACGGCGTGCACGCTCCGTCTCCAGCAGGCCGTAAAACTCATCCGCCGAAAGCAGCGCGACTTCCGCCACATATCCGGCCCATGAGGCGGGCCAAGCCAAAGCAGCAACGGTCTCGGCAGGTAATCCGAAGGGAAAGTCCATGGCCACCACCCATGGACCAGGCGAAGACAGCATGGCCTCGAAGGCGCCGAAGTCGTGCATCTCGTGCACGGCTCCGATTTCCAGCTTGGTCCCGGCCAGCTTGCCCTCCGCCCATGTGATCGGCTTTCGCGGTCCAGGAGCGCTGGTGAAGTCGACGCCATGGATTTGCATAGGGACGGGTAACGCTTGCGCGTGTGGTTACTGGATAAAGGTACTTGCGGCGCGGGTCCCTAACCTGATCCGCCGGGGCACTGTTCAGTTCATATTGGAAATCGTTTTGGTATTGGCCACCGGAAAGGCGAGGAAGACGGAGGTATCATCGATGGACTTCATATTATATCACACCCGGTGAAATGTGAGCCGCTCCTTGTTGTGGCGCACCTCGATTCGGTCTCCTTCTTTTAGAGTATCGTCCAGGATTTTGTACGCCAGCAGGTCCTGAATTTCGTGCTGGATGAGCCGCTTCAGGGGCCGGGCACCGAAGACCGGATCGTAGCCGCGATCGGCCAGATAGCCTTCGGCGGAAGGATGGAAGCTCAGGTCGATCTTGTGGGATTGCAACCGCTGGCTCAGCTCCGCTATCTGTACGCGGATGATTTTGCGGATATCGTCTTTGGTCAGGGTGTTGAACACAACCACCTCGTCCAGCCGATTGAGAAACTCCGGACGGAAGAAATCCTTGAGCCAGCGATGGGTCTCTATTTCCAACATCTTGTGGTCCATGGGCTTGCCATTACCGATGAAATCCTGGCTCAGGTTGGTGGTCATGATGATAACGGTGTTCTTGAAATCGACCGTTCGCCCCTGGGCATCGGTGAGGCGGCCGTTGTCCAGAATCTGCAGGAAGATGTTGAAGATATCGGGGTGGGCCTTTTCCACCTCATCGAAAAGCAGCACCGAGTACGGCCGCCGGCGCACCGATTCGGTGAGCAGTCCCCCCTCCTCGAACCCCACGTAGCCCGGAGGTGCGCCGATCAAGCGGGCCACGGAGTGCTTTTCCATGTACTCCGACATGTCGAAGCGGTTGATGGCTCGCTCGTCGTCGAAGAGAAACTCGGCCAGCGCGCGGGCCAACTCGGTCTTGCCGACGCCGGTGGTGCCGGCGAAAATGAACGAGCCGATGGGCCTGTCCGGGTCCTGGATGCCGGCTCGTGAGCGGCGGATGGAACAGGCGACCGAATACAGGGCCTCGTTCTGCCCCACCACTCGCTTGCTCAAACTGTTCTCCATGCGCACCAGCTTCTTCTTCTCTTCCTCAAGCATCCGGGCCACGGGAATACCGGTCCAGCGGGAGACGACCTCGGCGATGTCTTCCGACTCCACCGCTTCGCGCAGGGTGCGGCGTTTGCCCAGATGATCCAGGGTATCGCTGGCCTTGGCGAGTTCCTTGTTCAATTCGTCCAGGGTGCCGTATTTGAGGCGGGCGGCCAATTCCAGGTTGCCCGCCCTCTGGGCTTCCTGCTCCTCGTGCCGCGTGCGCTCAATTTCCTCCTGCAATTGGCTGATGCGTTGGATATTTTCCCGCTCCCGTTGCCAATCAAGCTTGCGGGCGCCGGAATCTTCCCGCAGATCGGCCAGATCGCGTTCCAGTTGCTCCAACCGTTCCCGGCTGGCCGCATCCTCCTCGTTACGCAGGGCAGCGCATTCGATTTCCATCTGCATGATCTTGCGGTCGATCTGGTCGATTTCGGTGGGCAGGGAATCGATCTCGATACAAAGCTTGGCGCAAGCCTCGTCGATCAGGTCGATGGCTTTGTCGGGCAGAAAACGGTCGTTGATGTAGCGGTCGGAAAGCTGGGCGGCGGCGATGATGGCCGAGTCCTTGATGCGGACGCCGTGGTACACCTCGTACTTTTCCTTCAGCCCCCGCAGGATGGAGATCGTCAGCGAAACGTCGGGCTGCTTGATCAACACCTGCTGGAAGCGCCGCTCCAGGGCGGCGTCCTTTTCGATGTACTTCTTGTACTCGTTGATCGTCGTGGCCCCCACGCAACGCAGGGTGCCCCTCGCCAGGGCGGGCTTGAGCATGTTTGAGGCATCGATAGCCCCTTCCGAGGCGCCCGCGCCGATCAGGGTATGGAGCTCGTCGATGAACAAGATGACCCCGCCGGCCGCTTCCTCGACGCTGTTAATGATGGCCTTGAGGCGGTCCTCGAAATCGCCACGGAATTTTGTGCCGGCAATGAGCGCCCCCATATCCAGGGCCAGCACCTGCTTGTTGCGCAGGGTTTCGGGAACGTCGCCGGAGACAATGCGCTGGGCCAGCCCTTCGATGATGGCCGTTTTGCCCACGCCGGGCTCGCCGATGAGCACCGGATTGTTCTTCCGGCGCCGGCTGAGCACCTGGATCACCCGCCGTACCTCCTCGTCGCGGCCGATCACCGGGTCCAGCTTGCCCTGCCGCGCGCTTTCCACCAGGTCGTTACAGTAGCGCTCCAGCACGCCGAAGGTGTCCTCACTCCCCTGGTCCACCACCCGCTTGTTTCCTCGCACGGCGCGGATCATTTCCAGGGCGACCTGCCGGGTGATGCCCCGCGCCTGGAGCAGGTCGTAGGCTTCGCCGCCACGCTCCAGGGCCAGCCCGACCAGCAGGTGCTCCGAGCCCGTGAAGTCGTCGCGCAGGGAGCCGGCCTCGCGTTCGGCCCGCTGAAATACCGATTGCAGCTTTTTCGAGACGTAGGGGGTGGACCCAGCCGACCCGGTTTTGGGCTGACGGTCCAGGAAGACCCGCACCTGGCGGGTCAGGTTTTCCAGGTCGGTGCCGGCCTTGTCCAGGATGGAACGCACGATGCCCCCCTGCTGGTTCAGCAGCGCAGAGAGCAGGTGCTCCGGGTCGATCTTGGCGTGCTGTTTGGCCTCGGCGAGCCGCTGGGCCTCCAGGATCGCCTCCTGGGCCTTGTGGGTAAAATGGTTCAGTGATAGCCCCATGGCCGCGTCCTTTTCCGCAAGGGTGCAGCGTATAGGTTAGCCCATCACCTCGGGGCGGGCAATGGGAATTGGCGGTTAACCATGTCACCGTAACGCCGATTACGGGTGTGGAACCTGTCCGGCGAGACTGGAAAGGCTGGTGATTCGGACACGGTGTGCCGAACCCGTAGCGATGCTGTGCAAATTCGTTTTCCCTTCTTGGGCATGGCATGATTGCCGTTGAACACATGTCGCGTGATTTCTTTCGCGGGAAAACCCATATGGTGCGAATTTTCATAGACCAGCCGACGATCGCCGAATTCTGCCGTCGCCACCAGATCCGCCGCCTGGCCCTCTTCGGCTCGGTGCTGCGCGATGACTTCGGCCCAGAGAGCGACGTGGACGTGCTGGTGGAGTTCGAAGAGGGGTGTGAGCCGGGATTGGCCTTTTTTTCCATGGAACGGGAGCTGGCCCAACTCCTTGGCCGAAATGTAGACCTCAACACGCCTCAATTTTTAAGTCGCTATTTCCGGGACCAAGTGATGGCCCAAGCCGAGAACCAGTATGTCGCACCATGAGGATCGCATCCGCCTGCGCCATATGCTGACCACGCACGGGAAGCGCTGACCATGGTGAACGGCAGATCGCGATCCGATCTTGACACGGACCGGCAACTGAACCTGGCCCTGGTGCGCCTGCTGGAAATTGTAGGCGAGGCGGCGAACCGGGTCTCAACGGAAACCCGCGACCGCCATCCGGAAATACCCTGGCAGGACACCATCGACCTACGCAACCGGCTCATTCACGGCTACGATAGCGTGGACTTTGACGTCCTTTGGCGAGTTCTGCACAACGACCTGCCGCCGTTGATCGCCGAACTCGAGGGAATCGTAGGCGCGGAACAGGGATGAAGTCGCGCCCGCTACGGCGTCCGCGCCTGTCCCCTTAGTGCAGGAAAGACGATTGGCGGGGCATTGACACACATATTCGATTGTGGAAAGGGGATACTGCAAGAAAACCAATTTTCAACTAACTGATATTACAAAT
>JACZRV010000006.1 GCA_022574555.1 SAR324 cluster bacterium | reverse complement strand
AGGCAGAGCGACCCAGCGGTGAGGATGTTGATGCCGAAGATTGCTGAAGGAACAATCACGGAAGAGCAAATCGAACATCCGTCTATTGAGCGCCGCCAGTTTCCCGAGGAAGAGCGGCTCAACTGCGAATATGATGATGTCGAAAAATCTCCGAACGGAGAACCAGGGAGAGCGAATCTAACATCGTTCCACCTAGGGCCTCCAGTCTCCAGAGGGAGAGCAAGACCCGCCAACAGAGCCGCACACGAGGGCCTGGTGTAGTAAGTTGCCAGAAACTTCCGATCCGCAATCAGCTTTTGAAATATGACGCCCGTTAGATCATGGGACTTGGTGACACCACCGGCAATTAGCTCTTCAGCTGTTGCCCAGAGTATGTCGAGGAGCGATGCGGAAAGTTGTGTGGGTAGTATTCTAACAATAGAACCGGCCGTATAGAATATGGGCCAATAGTTGACTTCTAGGATCTTGTCCCACTCGTCCACTAGCGGGGTCGGCTGAAATGTTCCGCTCGCACGAAATTCACTCGGTGATTTGACCGGGCAATCGAGTTTGGCTTGCTGGTCGTGGACCGTCATCTCAACTTCTGCTAAGGCTGCATGAAAAACAAGAGCATCAACGACAACGATCATCGCCATTCTTCGAGTCTGCCCGTTGTTATCATCAACCTGTCCGAGTATTTTTGCTACCCTTGCACCAAGAGAGGAACCGCTCGGATGCGTTGCAGCAAAGGTCCCTTCAGCTCTATTGACACCTTTTTCGAGTGCGTCGGCGAGTGCTGTAACTTTCCATGACGGAATGCTGGATCGGTGCAAGAGAATTGCTAGTTCAGGCACAGATCCAGACAGCCAGCCTGATGCCGGAAATCGAACTGTGTTCCCGTCAGCATCAATCAAGAATAAAACGTACTCGAGCGTCGTTTCGAGGATGGCGTTGCGAAGCGCTTGCCCTTGATGGTTTCTGAGTTCCTCAGGATAAACCAAAGCGAAGGCCGTATGGATCGTGTTTGTACTTGCAACTAGGTGATTATTGAGCCTGGATTGAGCTTCGTCTTCAGCCTGCTTGTGATTTCCGACCTCAGCTTCTATCACAATCGGCCAACCATCTGGCTTTTCGATCAGTATATCGGGGCGACCGCCCTCTTTGAAGATTTTCCCGACTTGCTCCGAGCGAATGCTCCAACCTTGGCCGAAGTCGTGCAAAACTTCGCCAAGGGCTGTGTTGATCGTCTGCTCGTGGGTTTTAGTAGCCACGTCTTTAAAGATTCCTTTTATAACTTCACCTTCGCCACTTAAGTAAACTACTCCAGAGCACGCCTCCTGAGCTCTTCTCAAATAAGCATAAATCTCGTGCAATTGGTACGGTGGCTAGTAAAAGCTTCGCATATATTCCACGGGAAGGAACCGTGGCCTGACGACGCTCGCCTTGGGTGGACGAGGCCGGTTGCGCGGGTGGAGATCCGGCAGATTTATCAGCGGGCTGGGAAAGGTCGTGGCCGCAGCGCCCGCAGAATCGATTGTCAGTGGGGTTGTCCCGCCCGCATTTGGCGCAGATCATGGCCACTCCCCAAACGAGGTGGATTTGTCCCTAAATTGCAATCCCTAAAACTTGGGGATTTGTAAGCGATCATACTGGATATAGTGGCGGGAACTCGATGAATCCTGTCTCCCCGGAGGCGGTCATCGAACAGACCGGGGGAGACGGTGGCAAGGCTAAGTCCCCCGCCCTCAGCAATAGACACCGGACAGATAGCCGACGAAGTTCTCGGCGGATTCGCCGGCGCCGAGCTCTGCGGACACATCGGCGCTGGTGGTATAGGCCAGGGTGCGGAAGCGCTGGCCGCGGCTGAGGGCGATCTCGTTGGCGGCCACCACCGAGCCTGCCGAGCAGGCGGCGTGTTTGCGGTGCATCGCTGCGAGGATGGCTGGGCTCTGGCCCGATTCCACGGCGCGGATGAAGGCGGCATCGTTTTCCGCCCGCACCCAGGCCAGGGCTGAGGGGCCGCGCCCTTTGGGTGTAAAGCCGTAGTTGGGGCCGTAGTGGGTGAGGTCCGTCGAGGCGATCACGACCGCGTTCAGGCCGCTGCGCTCCAGATAGCCGGCCAGGCTCCGGCCCAGGTCGATGGCCACGTTGCCGGGAGGCACCCGCAGGGGAAGCAGCCGGGCGGCGGGAAACCGGTGCTTGGCGAAGGGAAGCTGTAACTCGGTGGAATTATCCGGCGTGTAACGCCCTTCCCGCTCCAGCACCACGGAGCCGAACCGTTCCAATTCCGCAGTGAATCCCTCGTGAATCACAAACGGTCCGAACGGGGTTTCCCATTCCCCTTCCACCATGGCCACGATGGGATCGCCCTGACCCAAGTGACCCCCCAGCAGGACGACGAGCTCGACGCCCGGATCGTTGGTGAGGCAATTGAACGTGCGGCCGGCCAGCCGTCCCGAGTAGACCCAGCCGGCGTGGGGCACGATGCCGATGCGCGCTGGCGCGACGCCGCTGCGTGTCGCTGCGGCGCTCTCGTCCCCTTCCGTCAGATACGATTCTATCTTGCTCAGGCAGGCCTCGCGGCCCCTGGGGTACCAAGATCCGGCGAAATCCATCCCACGGCGGAACACCGCTCACGCCCCCCCCTGGGCTTCCATGTATTGCGTGGCACAGCTTTCGCTGCAAAAGAAGAGTTCCCCGCCGGGTACTTTGCGCCGCACGGCGTCACGGTTGTCGACGTAGACCAGGCACTGCGGGTCTTGCACGAGCCGGCCCAGCCGCTCATCCTCCTTGTTGTCCAGATGTTGGCGCAGGGGCTTGGCCACTATCCGTTTGAATATGACAATGGCGAGCAGCCCCGCCGCCGCAATCAGGAGGTAACGGATCAGACCCATTTCGCGCGTCCCGTCTACAGCATTTCGCTACAGGGATGAAACTACCGACAGATTTGCCCCGCTTTCATCGTCAATGGGTGGACCCTCCACGGGACGTATCGACCGCGCGGCCGTTGGCCGCGGAAGCGGATCAGTTGAGGAAATCCCGCTTTTTCAGTTCGCGGACGTATGCAGCCACATTGGGGTCCTTGGCCACGATATTATTGATCTCGTTGTCGAATGAATTGGCGTCCGCCTCCAGTGAACTGAGATCGATGGAGAAATCGTATACTTCCGTCAATTTGCTCAATAAGGCATGGACGGCCTTGGGGTTGGGAATGGAAATGTAGTAGGGAACGGCCGCCCACAAGCTCAATACTTGAAATTCTTCCTGTTGGCCCAGATTGGACAATACGCCGACGATGCCGGTGGGGCCCTCATAATTTGTGCGCTGCAGGTCGTAACGCTGCTCGAATGCCTCGTCGTTGGAAAATCCGTTGATCTGGATGGGCAGGGTGTACAGGGTATCGGCCAGGTAGCCCCCCAATGTGACCAGATGGTGGACACCCACCTGGCGCGCAAGGGTCAGAAAGTGGCGGCAAAATGTCTTCCACTTCAACTGAGGTTCCGTACCCAGAAACAACACCAAATCCCGGCCGGTATCGGGGATGCGCGCATGGTAGAATTCGTTGGTCTGCCACTCGATCTTGCGGAAACGGCCGTCGACCAAGCGAACCTCGGGGCGGGTCTCGGTGTGGACGTAAAATTCCTCTGGATCGAACCAGGCAAACTTCTCGGCGTTGAGTGCCTTGATCAGCCGCCGGATGGTATTGCTGGCCGCTTGACCGCCATCGTTCCAGCCCTCGAACGCCGCGACAAGCAAAGGCTCCTTCAGATCCGGAAGATTTTCCACGTGGATGGGTGATGAATTTATTTCCATATGATTACCCCTCCGTTCTGGATGCCGCAGCCGCTCCGTTACTGTTTCCTTCATCCCAGCGTAAGCCTTTGACCGTGGAAAGGCAAACCAACCGGGTTTCGACGCAGGTCAAGTGCAATGTTCAGCTGGGGTTTCCTCAAGCTATTCAGTTCACCCATTATGGGTTTTTTTGAGGCGCGATCAGGGCCCATAAAACCCGCCTCTCAAATGCCTGGCGGCCCAACGGGTTCGATTGTGCTTTTATTCTATTTTTTTTCAAAGGCGGACATATCCACCCTACCCCTCGATCGTCCCTGATGTACGGGGAGGCGAAGGCCCAAGGCCAGGGGAGGGGGGTTGCGCGGCAATTTGTGGCCAACCCATTTTCTGCTGCTTGCCTTGATATTGTAGCTGAACCTCCGCCCACCGAAAAGCCCTTTGCCGCGAAGGGCTGGAAATGGATGGATATAGTAGTGGCCAGGAACGAAGCCCGGCCCAGGGGGGCGGCGATTCACATATTTTGACGCGGGGCCGAGGCCTCATTCGATTTTTGCATCAGCCCTGGGTTTCGACGTTGAAACCGGTGGGGAGACAAGCAAAACGATTACGGGATGATAGCGCCGGGAGCGCCGGCAGGCGGCCCGCCCCGGCGCTCCCGGAAAGAATCGGGTTGAGGCGGGATGCGCTTGGGCCTACCACGCGAGGAATGACGCCAGCGACTCGTAGTTGTGGTATTTTTCGTGGCCGATGACCGGACGGTTCATCGATAGCTGATCAGGAAGCTTGTGAATAATTCCACCTTTGGCCTTAAATTTCCTGATCGCTTCCCTCACATCCTGGTGACTGATCTTATTGGATATTTTCATCTCCAACCTCCATTACCCACCGGCGTCGTATGGCCGAGGTGCCTGGTTTCACGCAGCAGGAACAGCGTCGATGGCGGTCCGTTCCGCTCACCGTTAATCGCTATACTCACCTTATTCAGGGAATGTGCCTTTTATCCGACGCTAGGCAGGAGAAATTACGGTAAAATCTGAAATGATTGAGGAAGGCGACCCAAATAATTCTATTTTCAATAGTGAGAAATCCGGCTAACGAGACGGGTGGCGGGAAGATACGCCGCACCCGTGGCCAAAGCGCCACACTGCGGCGGGACGGGTTCGGAATCAACCGGCGGGGAAGGAATGTGGTTTCAGCCCAGCACGCCAGAATCCCGCAATGCGGCGATGGCCTCCCAGTCGAAACCGGCTTCCAGGAGGACTTCCTCGGTGTGTTGGCCGATTTCCGGGGCCGGCCCCCTCGGCCCAATATCTGAATCGACAATGCGAAATGGGGTATCCAGGGTCGCGAAGGAACCGGCATCCGGATGCTGCAGGATGCGAATGTGTTTCATGAATCGCACCTGCGGGTCTTCGATGACCTGCGGCAGTTCCAGCACCGGAGCCCAGATCAGTTGCTCTTGGTCCAGCCTTTCCTTCCATTGATCCAGCCCGCGTTCGGCGAATATGGCGTCTAACGCCTGCACCAACTCGACGCATCGATGCATGCGTTTTTCCCGTGAATCGTAGCGCGGATCGCCGGTCCATTCCGGTACGCCCATGGCCCGGCAAAAGCGGGGCCAGTAGGCGTCGGGCTGGGGCATGACAAGCAGTAGCCAGCGGTCGTCCCGAGTGAGATAGGTGTTCCACATGGGGTTGAAAGGCGTGTCGCGGCTGTAGCGGGGCGGATTTTTGCGCGCCACCAGGGCGGAAGCGAGGTCACTGCCCAAGACCCACAGCCCTGTTCCGTATAAGGATACATCGACGCGCAGCCCCTTTCCGCTATGATCCCGCCGCCGGAGGCCGGCCAATGCCGCCGCCAAGACGTTGATCGACGTAGAGTGGTCGCCCATGCCGGGCCTTTGCATAGGCGGCGGGGTGCCCGGGTCGCCCATTAGACCCATGATGCCGCTGCGGGCCCAAAAGGCGGCATAGTCGAACCCCGGCCGATTGTGATCCAAGCCCATCGCGCCATATCCGCTTACGGCCAGGTAGACCATGCCGGGGTACAGCTCCCGGAGCGTTTCATAGGTCAGCCCGTAGCGTTCCTGGCGGCGGGGAAGGAGATTGGTGACGAACAGGTCCGCACCCGCGGTCAGTTTGCGCAGCAGGGCTGGCCCCTCGGCGTGATTCAGATCCACGGTAATGGAACGTTTTCCCCGATTGTCCAATTGAAATGGGTAATTCAGAGGCAGGTTCGGATCCAGCCAGCCGAAGGTGAGGCCACGGAATGGATCACCGCTGGGTGGCTCGACCTTGATCACGTTCGCGCCCAGGTCCGCCATCAGAGCGCACCCGCTCGGTGCGGCCAACCAATTGGCGGCCTCGATCACCCGGATTCCTTGCATCGGTGCGGTCACGCGATCGCCTTGATATTAATTATTGGTCGTAATTCATCCCAGACTGCCCTCTATTGCGGAGGCTGGGCCACGGACCTGGGATATGAGTTGCCGCAATTCATCGTGAGTGGTCATGCGGTGCAGGTAACCGATCATGGCCACCATGGCCACACCGGTGGCAACGACCTCTGGGAGATTGGCACCGCCGATCCCGCCGATGGCGATCACGGGCAGTTCCACCGACCGCACTACATCGGCCAGGCGCGTCACGCCCTGGGGCGCGTGTTTCATCGCCTTGGTGCCGGTCGCGAAGACGGGTCCGAAACCGATCATAGCCGCGCCAGCCTGCCGGGCTCGTTCGATCTCGGCGTCGCAGTGGGTCGATATGCCCAGGTGCAGGGGCGCGTTCTGCACCACGCCGGCAGGGAGGATGAGAAGATCCTCCTGCCCCAAGTGGGCACCCCAGGCGCCCACGGAAACCGCGAAGGCAAGGTCGTCATTGATGATCAGACTGGTGGCCGGGAATTGGCGCGGCCAATCGGCAATTTCCTCCTTGTGCACGGCCAAGGGCACATGCTTGAATCGCAGCTGTAGATAGGGCACCCCGCCGTCCAGCATGAAGCGCGCCCGCTCCATCGAACCGACGATTGCATATAGATCCGCCATATCAGGGGGAAATGGGCGCCGCAATCGGCAAGCCGGTAGGCCCGGTTGATTCGGTGCTATTGTGGTGACAGCGCGTGGTGACAGCGCGTGGTGAAGGCGCATCGCCGGCAGAAAACCGCGTCAGCCCACTGAATTCCGTTCGGGCGTGTGAGGTTGAATCTCAATGACGTCGTCCGCTGGCCCGGGCTCGCTACAGCGCCATTGGCTGCTCAGGTCCCTTCCGGTGATGTAATACATCAGGTAGGCCACGACCAGCCACCGTGTCGGCCGGAGGAGCAAGATCAGTCCGATCGCGTCTGTGACATATCCGGGAGCGAGCAGCAAGACCACGCCACCGATGATCGCCCCACCATCCACCAATTCGCGCGTGGGGACGATCCCCTGCTGCAATTGGCGGTGTACCTTGAACAACAGGTGGATACCCTCGGTGCGAAACAGGACCAGGCCCAGTATAAAAGAGAACAGAATCCATCCCACGCTGGCCAGGGTGCCGATCCAAGCCACGACTTCCAGGAATACCCAGACTTCAGCCGACATCACGATGGCGAGTGTGCCCAATATCGCCCACTTTAACATGTCAATGTTCTCTCCCTGGCCGTTCCAATCTCGCGTATCGGTCCACACCCGATCGTTTTCGCATGCGCCGCCAATGAATACTCACCATACCACAACCGAGGCTCGGGGATGTCGTCCGCTTGTACATCACGGCGACGCCTGACGATTGCAGCGCCACCCCGCTGATCCACCGGAGAACGGCCGCCCGGTTATCCCCCAATTCCGGCGGCGCCTGGAGGTTTGGGTGCATGTCCACAAGGCACGATATATTATGTCACACTGGATATTATGTCACACTGGCGGCCGATTGACGGCTTTGGATCGAAGATACGCGCTGCGCCGGTGGTCGCGGCATCGGAATCGATATCGATGATTACCC
The DNA here is from genome assembly GCA_022574555.1 of SAR324 cluster bacterium. Taxonomy (GTDB): domain Bacteria; phylum SAR324; class SAR324; order SAR324; family JACQKK01; genus JACZRV01. The sequence continues at coordinate 56,892 of JACZRV010000006.1, read as the reverse complement.
GTTCATGCACCGCCCCGTGGGCACTCCGGGGCGGAGCATGAATCCGTCGCGATTAGGGACATCAGTCTATGAGTTCAATCAACATCGGCCTGTTCGGCCTGGGAGTCGTCGGCTGCGGGGTATTGGAGATCCTGCGGCGCAATGAGGATTTGATCCAGTCACGGTTGGGCGCGGAGTTGCGCGTCACCCGCGCGGTCACGGCCCATCCGGAAAAGAGCCGTCCCGTTTCGCTGGAGGGAATCTCGGTTTCGAATGACCCAAATACCATCCTCGACGATCCCGAGATTCACATCGTCGTCGAATTGATCGGCGGCGTGGATACGGCGCGGGACATCGTTCTGCGCGCCCTCGATGCCGGCAAACCGGTCGTGACTGCCAACAAAGCCCTGCTCGCCGAGTGCGCCGGGGAAATCTTCGGCAAGGCATACGAGAAAGGGCTCGCCCTGGGCATCGAGGCGTCGGTGGCCGGCGGTATTCCCGTGCTGCGCATGCTCAAGGAGGGACTCTCCGCCGACAATATCCTCGAGATCACCGGCATCGTCAACGGCACCAGCAACTTCATCCTCTCCAAAATGACCGACGAGGGGGCGCCTTTCGACGACGTGCTCGCGGAGGCGCAAAAGCTGGGGTATGCGGAAGCGGACCCTACTTTCGATATCGACGGCCACGATGCGGCACAGAAGCTGGCGGTTCTGATCAACCTGGCCTACGGCACGACGGTGTCCTATCCGGACATTTACGTGGAGGGGATCAGTGGGATCACGCCCATGGATATCGAGTTCGCCGGTCAACTGGGCTATACGATCAAGTTGCTCGCCATCGGCAAGTTGGCGGGCGATCGGGTAGAGGCGCGCGTGCATTCCACCCTCGTGGCCAAAGATCACCTGCTGGCCAGCGTCAGCGGTGTGTTCAATGCCGTGTTCATCACCGGCGATAATGTGGACGCCACCATGTCGTATGGCAGGGGAGCCGGCGGCGCCCCTACCGGCAGCGCGGTGGTGGGCGACCTCATCGACCTGGCCCGCAACAGGCTCCATGGCAGCGATGGACGCATCCCGCCACTATCCGTTCAGCGAGACCGATTGCGCAGCATCGCCGTGGTGCCTATGGACGAGGTGATATCGGAGTACTATATCCGGTTTCAGGTGCGGGACCAGCCCGGAGTTTTGGCCGGCATAACCAGGGTCATGGGCGCACGAAACATCAGTATCCAATCCATGATCCAGCCCAGCCAGGCGGCCCATCCCGAGGACCCGGTGCAGGTCATCCTCACCACCCACCGTGCCCGCGAAAGGGATATTCAGGATAGCCTGAGAGAAATTCAGAACATGCCCTTCGTTCTGGGGCCGACCCAATTGATCCGCATCGAAAATTTCCGCACCGAACGAGGGTAGGTCTTACGACAGCCAGGGCTGGCTCACCCGCGGTTTGCGATGCGGCAGCCACACGGTGCCGGCTTGGTCCCGTGCCACAGCTTGGAGCAGATCATGAAATCGATGATCCTTGCGTTGTCGACCCTGGCAATCCTTTGCGGTTGCGTCTCGGCCCAGTGGGTGAGCAGAAAGGAAGCGGCGGCGCATGGCGCAATGGCAAAGACCGGGGAAATTCGCTACGAGCTGCACCGGGGCGAGAAGGACGCGGTGGGGATGATTTCGGACTACTGCGGCGGACTGTACCGTTTGAACAACACCTACGCCGCAGGAATCGATGCCGCATTCGACAAGCCCATCTGGATCAACGTCCGCTTCACCTGCCTGTAATCTACTCCGCCGTTCACCCACTGAGGCGCCCGCCAGACATAACAGCGCCAAATCTCGCCGCCGCCGCGGCGTGCTGTGCAGCCCAAATCGATAATAATTCATGCGCCTCCGGGCTCAAAAGATGAGCCCCGGCAGCCAGGTGACCAGTTCCGGGAAGAGCACCACGATAATCAGTCCGACCACCTGGACGGCGACGAAGGGGACGATGCCGCGATAAATATGGCCGGTGGTCACGCCCTCGGGTGCGACGCTTTTCAGGTAGAACAGGGCATAGCCGAAAGGCGGGGTGAGAAAGGACGTCTGCAGGTTGACGGCGATCAATATGGAGAACCAGAGCGGGTCGAAGCCTTGATTAATCAACAGGGGCGTGATCACCGGCACGAAGATGAACGTGATTTCGATGAAGTCCAGGAAAAAGCCGGCGAGGAAGAGAGAGCCCATGATCAACGCCAATTCTCCCCAGCGCCCCAGATCGGCGGTGGTTAGGAATTGCCGCACCTGGTCGTCACCGCCGGTGCCGCGGAAAACAAGCCCGAAGATCGTGGCTCCCACCAGAATGATGAAGACCATGCTGGTCAGTTTGGTGGTGGTTCGAACCACCTCCCTGATCATGTTCAGATTCAGTTTGCGGCTGAAGGCCGCCAGCACCAAGGCGGCAAACGCACCCAACGCGGCCGCTTCGGTGGGTGAGGCCAGGCCCACGAAAATAGAACCCAGCACGGCGAGGATCAGGGCTGCGGGAGGCACCAGGGAACGCAAGACGCGGCGGATCAGTTCAGCGGCTGAGATCTTGGAGAGCTCCTCCTTGCTGAGGGCCGGCGCCCATTCGGGGCGGATGAAGCCAATGGCGACCACATAGACCAGATACAAACCCACCAGCACCATGCCGGGCAGCACCGCCCCCATGAACAGACTGCCCACCGGCACCCCGACGATATCGGCGAGGATCACCAGTACGATGCTGGGGGGGATGATCTGGCCCAGGGTGCCCGACGCGGCGATGGCGCCGCAGGACAGCTCCGGGGAATAGCCCCGCCGCAGCATGGTGGGCAGGGCCAGCAGGCCCATCGTGACCGTGGTGGCGCCCACGATTCCCGTGGATGCGGCCAATAGGGCGCCCACCACGATGACAGATATGGCCAGTCCGCCCTTGAGCCGGCCAAAGAGCAGGGCCATGGTATCCAACAAATCCTCAGCGACCCCGGAACGCTCCAGGGTCACCCCCATGAAGACGAACAGGGGTACGGCCAGCAGGGTGAAATTCTGGATGATGCTCCAAATGCGGATCGGCAGAAGCTCGAAAAACGAGAAGCCGAAACCGATCGCTCCGAAAAATAGGGCCACCGCACCGATCGTGAACGCGACCGGGTATCCCAGCATCAGCAGGAAGAACAGCGCCACGAACATCCAGCCGGGCAGATTGTCCATGAACAGGCCGATCATTCCTGCTCCTCGGGAGCGAAAATCTTCAAGGCGTTGCGGATGACTTCGGCGATGCCCTGCAGGGCCAGGAGCATGAATCCCAGGGGAATCATCGATTTGATGATGTATCGGGCGGGGAGCCCGCCAGGGTCGGGGGAGCCTTCCCCGAAACGCCACGAATTGATCAGAAATTTTTGCGAGGACCAGATGATAATGGCACAGACCGGCAGCAGGAAAACCAGGGTGCAGATCAGATCGACCCATGCCTTGCTGCGTTCAGGCAGCCGGGCGTAGAAGATGTCCACCCGCACGTGGCCGTCGATGAGCAGCGTGTATCCGGCTGCAAGCAGGAATAGGAACCCGAACAGGTGCCATTCCAATTCCTGAATGAAGACGGCTCCCGTATTGAACAGGTAGCGCATGATCACGTCGCCCACGGTGACGAGAACCATGGCCAGGGTCAGCCATGCCACGCTCTGGCCGATGTGCAGGTTGATGGTGTCGATCCAACGGAGCAGTCTTCTGGCGTACATTTTACCCGCTCGGAGTGACCCGCACCCCACGTGATCGCTCACGAGGGCCCGATGCATAAAGCAAGATACAAAAAGCACGATACAAAAAGATTGCAGGCGTAACCGAATGGCCACGCTCTGTCAACCGGCTGCGACGCCGATACGATGGGCGATCGATCCGCCAATGGGGTTTGAACGTGACCCAGTATCGTCGCGGGTCACTGGCGGTACGGTTTGGATATTGAAATCGCGGCGCAAATTATAGAGCGATTTCCGCTCATCACCAGCCAAATATCGAGCGGAAACCGCTCATTCAACGCCAATCGGCATCATCCGCGAAAACGAATTATCGTGTGTTATATCATTTGCTTATCGTGAAACCGAGCCCATGGCATGGCTTTTGATACTAGGGACTTGGAAGGATGTCGGTCGTATCCGGCCGATCGGCCTTTCTGCAGAACGGTTGAAGGAATCCGGAAACCGGTGCGGGACACCGGTAGACTTCGGTTCGACATCCGGATTTACGGGTGGCGAAACGGTGGAGACTTGAATGGCCAGGAAGACCGGGCCGTCGGCTTCCGCCGGTATAGATGTTCAGTTAACCTATCACCCTCTTAAACAGGAGCGTATTATGTTCAAACCTGGATATGAAGAAATCAACATGAACTTTGAAGTGACGCTGTACTGCGCCGAGTAATTGTTGATTGGACCTCGCCGCACGGTGACCATTTGAATCACCGTGCGGCGGGGCTCTTCCGAAACCGCTAACCGGGCACATTTTCCAGCCCGAAATCTCTCAGTCAGCCTAAACGCCAGCCAGCCCAAACGATAGTAGCCGGACCGCTCGGGGCCAGGGCGGAGCCGCCGAAGAGTTTTGGGTGTTGCCCTGGTTTCGGTGAAATTCGGCATCACCGTACCGGAGTCAACATGCACATTCTGATACTCGGATCGTCCGCCGGGGGCGGATTGCCACAGTGGAACTGCAACTGCGACAATTGCCACGCTTCCCGCGCCGGAGATCCCAGCGTCAAGGCCCGCAACCAGCCTTCTATTGCGATCAGCAGTGACGGCGAGAACTGGCACCTGCTGAATGTGGGGCCTGACATCCGGCAGCAGATCAACGAAAATCCTCAACTGCACCCCAAGAGCGGAATCCGGCATACGCCCATTCGCTCCATCGTGCTCACCAACGCCGATATTGACCATATCCTGGGGTTGCTGATCCTCCGCGAATCGAAGCCCTACACGGTCTACTCCACACCCTGGCTCCGCAAAGTGGTTCTCGAGTCCAACGCGATGTTCCGCCTGCTGGAGCGTCCACCGGAACCGGTTGAGTGGATCGAGGTGGGCCTGGATACGCCGTATTTCCCCAAGGACGAGACGCAAATCCAGATCACGCCCTTCGCCGTGCCGTGCAAGGTGCCCCTGTACCTGATGGATACCTATGAAAATCACCTTGAGGCGACCATCGGGCTCAACGTCAAGGATATGCAGAGCGGCAAGGTGCTGGTATTCATTCCCGGCATCCAGGATTTCACCGACGCGATCTTGAGCCAGATCGACCAGGCCGACATATTGTTCATCGATGGCACGACGTTCACCAATACCGAGATGCAGGACCTGGGCATCCCCCATGCCCCCACCACACGCGTGATGGGTCACTGGCCCGTGGGTGGCGACGACGGAACAGTGGCTCTGCTGAAGGACAAGACGGAGCTGCGCAAGGTCTTCATCCACATCAACAACACCAACCCCATGCTGCGCGATGGCTCACCCGAACGGAATTACGTGACCGAGGCCGGGTGGGAGGTCTCCTTTGAGGGCATGACATTGGAATTATAGGGCGAGGCGGGCGCATCCCGTTGACGGATTTGTACCCATTCGTGAGCATCGCCTGGTAACATGCCGACAATCTCCCCCTGTGTTTGCTAACGGCATAGACCAAACGGCATAGACCAAACGGCATAGATCAAACGGGATAGATCAAACGGTAAAGACCAGAATCAAAAAATGACCGAGAAAGCCCCCACAGCCGAAACAATGGACGGCGACGTGATGTCGCCCGCTGAGCTCGAGGCTTCCATCCGTCAGATCGGCACGGACTATTACCACGACAAGCATCCGTTCCACAGGCGCATGTACCGCGGGGATCTGTCCAAGGAGGAGATCCAGGGGTGGGTCGCCAACCGCTTCTACTACCAGACCCGCATTCCCATCAAGGACGGCCTGATCCTCTCCAAAGCGGACGATAAGGAGGTGCGGCGTGAATGGATCCACCGCATCACCGACCACGACGGGCACGACAAGGATCGCGGCGGAATCGAACTGTGGCTGGACCTGGCGGAAGCCGTGGGTTTGCACCGCGGAGAGACAGCCGGCCTGAAGCTGCTGACCCCCGACGCCAAGGCCGCCATCGACAGTTACGTGGATTTTGTCACGATCCATCCCCTGTTCGACTGCGTGGCCGCGTCGTTGACCGAGCTGTTCGCCCAGGACATCCACAAAGGGCGGCTGGACAGCTGGCCCGAACACTACCCCTGGGTCGACCAGCAGGGGTACGCTTATTTCAAGAATCGGCTCAAACAGGCACCGCCCGATGTGAAATGGGGACTCGAATTCGTTTTGGATCATGCCACCACAACCGATTTACAGCGGCGTACGCGGGAGGCGGTGCTCTATAAATGCGGTCTGCTGTGGGATCTGGCCACTGCGATCGAAGAGGGATTCAGCCCCGGCCGCCGCGACTGGAAGCCCAAGTTGGCGCGAAAAGCCAAGTTGCGCTTCGACGAGATCGATAAGGCGTGGTTTTTGCTGCTGCCCGAGCGGGGGCTGAAGCTGAACGAGAGCGCCGCGCCCGTGATCAAGTTGTGTGACGGCGAGCACACCCGGCGCGAGATCATTGATACCTTGATTCCAGACTTTCCCGCAGCCAACCCCCGAGAGGTCAAAATATCGGCCATGATCTTCATCGACCAATTCGAAGAACAAGGCATACTAGAGTAATTCAATGGAGTAAGTCGATGACGGAAAAGCCCACAAATCAACTCAAAAATTATCGTCCCTACAATCTGGTGGCAGAGCTCACCTACAAGTGCCCGCTGCAGTGTCCCTATTGCTCGAACCCCACCAATTATGGTGAGACGTTCCGAGATGAGTTGAGTACCGAAGACTGGGCACGGGTCTTTCGCGAGGCCGCCGCGCTGGGGGTCATGCAGGTCGGGCTCACGGGAGGCGAGCCGGGCGCGCGCCGGGATCTGCCGCAGATTACCAAGGCCGCCGCGGACGCCGGTTTGTTCAGCATGCTGGTTACCGCGGGAACCGTCTTTACCAAGGATAAGCTGGCGAACCTGAGAGATCAGGGACTCGATTCGGCGCAGCTCAGCGTGCAGGACTCCGATCCGAAGAATTCCGATTTCATCGCCGGTGTTCCTTCCTTCGACAAAAAGATGGCGTTCGCCAGTTGGTGCCACGAACTGGATTTGCCGCTCACCCTCAACGTGGTGCTGCACCGGCTCAACCTGGACCACATCGATGACATCCTGGCCATGGCCAAGGAGATCGGCGCCCACCGGCTGGAGATGGCCAACACGCAATATTACGCCTGGGCATTGGAGAACCGCGAGGCGCTCCTGCCGAGTGCTGAGCAACTGGAGCGGGCCCGCGCCGCGGCCAAGCAGGCCAAAGCGGACAATCCAAAAATGGAGGTGCTGTTCATCATCCCCGACTACTATTCCGACCTGCCCAAGCCGTGCATGGGCGGATGGGGCAGCCAGGTGATTCTCATCAGTCCGACGGGCAAGGTACTGCCCTGCCACGCCGCCGAGGTCATTCCAGGGATGGTGTTCGACAACGTGCGGGACAAGAGCCTGAGCGACATCTGGCGGCACTCGGAGTCGTTCAACCGCTTCCGGGGTACCGATTGGATGGTCGAGCCCTGCCGGAGCTGCGACCGCAGGGAGATCGATTACGGGGGTTGCCGTTGCCAGGCGCTGATGCTGACCGGCGACGCGGCCAATGCCGACCCCACCTGCCACCTATCCAGCCACCACGGAATCATAGTGGAAGCTCGCGATGCAGCAAACAGCGTCGCAGCAAACAGCGATACCGCGAACGGCGGTGCCGCCACCCGCCCGCCGCCGGAGATGATCTACCGCACATGGCCCCCCCGCGGGCCGCGCAAAGCCGGTACGGAGCCCGCTGGCGTTAGTGCCACGTAGGGGCGCATGGCGTGCGCCCAATGAAACAAGCTGAATAGTCCGCTGACCCTTGACGGATGAGGGGATAACCATGGGAAAGCTACGCTATGTAATGGTGATCCATCCCGATGATGTGCAGGGATATACCGCCACCTTCCCCGCGCTGCCCGGCTGCGTGACCGAAGCAGATACGCCGGAAGAGCTGAAGGCCAACGCGGAGGATGCGGTGTATCTCTACCTTTCAGCGCTCCGCGCTGACGGCACTGAGATCCCGGAAGGGATCGAAGATGGGAAGATCGAGGTGCTGGAAGTGTCTGACGACCCGGAAGTCTGGGACGAAGGCGTGATCGTGGCCGGCCCCGGTAATCGGGCAACGGGGTGATGGGTGCGGGCCGGGAGCCGAACTATCCCCCTAGTGTCGTGACCGGCAAATATTCCACAATATTTCCGGGGGCGTTGCCCCCCGTATACCCAGCAGGCAGCCAAGTTCCCCCGCATGTATATTTATGACCATCTCGTTCAGGACTCTAGGTGTGGCCAGTGATTACACCCATTGGAGGAGCGAGTGGTATGTCACGCCAGTCCTTATCCGATAGTCGGGAGTGTGCGATGAAATCGCTTCGGGTCGTCGTCGGACTGCTCATGATTGGTTTCCTGCTCGTGGTGTCGAGCCCGGCATCGTTGTGGGGGCAGGGCGCAGCGGAAGAGATCCGTATCGGCTATCTGCTCTCCAAAAAAGCGGGCTTCAGCACCCAGGACCGGGCGGGTGCCGCCATGGGCGTGAAGGAAATCAACCTGCAAGCCGCCCATCTGGGCAAGCGTTTCTCCCTACTGTTCGCCCAAGGTGGGAAATCCACCGAAGTGGTGGCCGAAGCCAAACGGCTGCTGGACCAGGAGCAGGCCGTGGCCCTGATGGGCAGCGTGAGCGGTGCCGCGACCATCGCCTTGGCCCGGCTGGCCGAGGAACGCGGGGTGGTCTTTTTCAACATCGGATCGTCCGTGGATTCCCTGCGCGGCAGCAAGTGCGGCCGCAATACGTTCAGCATCGGCCCCAGCCTGACCATGCGGGTGAGGAGCCTGGGTCAGTGGATCGTGTACGGCCAGGGCTGGAAGCGCTGGGCCGTCATCGCGGGAAAATCACGCACCGAACAACGCCTGGCCCAGGCGGCCGGCGATTACCTGACGGCCAACGGGGGCCAGGTGGCCATCGTGCTCCCGGCGGGCGATGCGGAGGCCTATGAACCGGCAGGGCTGTTTGCCCAGGTGGACGCCGTGAAACCCGATTTCCTGTTCGTCGCTCTCACCGGAGAAAAGCAGACCCTCGTGCTGGATGGATACAACAGATCGGGGCTGACCTACCCTATCGGCGGGGCCCTGCCGGAAATGGCGCGCTTCGACCGCCATTCGCCGGCCGCCGCCGGTTACTGGAGCGTTGGCTGGAATCACCTGCAGCGGCGCTATGGGGCATCCGAACTCAACAACCGTTTCGTGGATTTCGCCGGCATGCGCATGGACGAACGGGCCTGGGCCGCTTGGGCGGGCGTGAAGATCCTCGGCGAGGCCATGCTGAGAGTGGAATCGCCCTCTCCGCAGGCGCTGGTCTCCTATCTGCAGGAACACGTGCAGTTTGATGGCTACAAGGGTGTCGCCATGAATTTTCGTTCCTGGAACAACCAATTGCGGCAGCCCATGCACGTCGTCGAATTCAACGATGAGCCTGGGCGCAACGGATGGGACACCCTGGTTCCCGTTGGACGTATCCCCTTGCGGGGTCTCAAGGGGTGGAAGGGAAATCCCCTCGATTCCTTCGCCAAATCAAGAACGGAAAGCGGTTGCGCATGGTGACCGCTCCCATCCATATCGGCGAAATCTGTGGATCAAATTAAACGGGCATCAAACAAAACAGGCAAGGAGAGGCATTTGATGAATCAATGGTCGATTGGATGGATCGTGGCCTTCGCGGCTGGTTGCATGGTCATCGTGGGTGCTCCCTTCGCATCGCTTCCCGCCGCGAACGTGGCTTGGGCTCAAGCAGACGAAGAAGAGGAGGAGGAAGAGGAGGGCCTCGGCCGGGCCCTGGTCACGACCGAGTTCACAGGCGACCGCGCGGCACTGCCGCCCTCGGGGCGGAGCGGTCCCCCAAATCGGGCCTATGTGAGCAATGAAAAGAGCGATACGATCACCGTGATCGATATCGCCACCGACGAGGTGGTCACCACCCTCCACGTCGGCCGGCGGCCGAGAGGCATCGGCATCAGCCCGGATGGCAGCCGCCTCTACGTGGCCACCAGCAACGAGGATGCGATCGAGGTGATCGACCTGGCCACCTATCGATTCATCGGCCGAATGCCCGGCGGCAGCGATCCGGAGGCGTTCGCGATCCACCCCGACGGCAAGAGACTGTTCCTTTCCAACGAGGATACGGCCACGGCAACCGTGATCGATGTCACCACCGGCGAGGTGATCAAGGTGATTCCCGTCGGGATCGAGCCGGAGGGCGTGGGCATCAGTCCCGACGGCAAGTGGGTCTATATCACCAACGAGTCCACCCACAGCATCGACGTAATCGACGCCGCATCGCTGGAAGTCGTCGATACGTTCCTGGTCTCCATCCGGCCCCGCGTCGTCAAGTTTTCGCCCGACAGCAAGCTGGCCTATATCTCCACCGAACTGGGCGGCATGCTGCACGTCATCGATACCGCCACAAGGAAGGAAGTGGCCCGGATTTCTCTGAAAGAGGCAAAGGAAAAGCCCGTCGGCGTGGCTGTCGCTCCGGACGGCAAGAGAGTCTACGTGGGGTTGGGCGGCGGCAATGCGGTGAAGGTGATCGATACGGCGACCTGGAAGGTGATCAAAACGATTCCGGTGGGCAAACGGGTCTGGGGTATCGCCATCACCGGCGACGGAAAGAAAGTCTACACCAGCGACGGGGTGAGCAGCACCGTCTCCGTCATCGACACCGAGAAGCTGGAAATGATCAAGCAGATCCCTTCCCCGGGCATGCCTTGGGGGGTCGTCATCTCCAATTGAACAGCCCGGTTCCATGCCTCGCGGCGCCCGCGCCCCACGAGTAGCCGGTTCAAGATCCCGATCAGTCCGCCTCTTGGGCGGCCATCGAAACAGGGAGTTACCAAATCCACGCTCCGGGTTTGATTCGATGCAGGATGGAATCTACACCCCAGGTGCGGCCGGCACGGGTCACCACGAATACCAGCATCGCCGTAATCAGTATCAAGTGAAATCCCTGTGAGGATGGCTTGTAGATGGTCATCAGGCCGTAGGACGCGGCGAGGAAGAAGCCGCCGACGCCACCGAGCACGGTGGCGATCCCGAAGGTGAGAGACAAGCCGACACACAGTTCGCCCAGGCTGCTCATCCCTGCAAAAATATTCGAATTCGGCAAGACGATCTCTTCCAGAAATCCTTTGACCAGGGGAATCGGGTTATCCTTCGCGTGGCCGCCAACGACCTTGGGCATGATCTTGGCCCACCGTTCCGAAACCCACGGCAACGGGGTCCATGCGAGGTGACTCAACCCGGCTTTCAAAAACCAGAATCCGACCACGATGCGCAGAAGCGAGATGCCCCTATCCGAGTATTGCGTCCCCATATTGGTTTTACTCCTTGAAGGTGATGGTCTTCCTCTGCCTGCGACGGCAATTCGGCCCTCGCAACACAGGCTGTCTCGCGGTCCGGATGCTATCGCCGGTTCGAATTCCTTCCGGCCGATTTACCGATGACTGCGTATATATAGGCAGGGTGCACCTTGCAAGACAATATCATTGCCGGAAAACATTACACCATATCGGCGCCAATGACCCTAATCAGCATTGCTGTAAAGACTGATATGGGATTGGAGCAGGAATTCGCCCCACCCCCTGGCCCATGGTTCCCCGACGGGCCTGGCCCACGGTTCATCGACGGGGTAGAGTGCCGTAGGCGCCGCTGACATGGTCTCCTGGGCACAAGGATCAGCTGCGGACATGGTGCGACGCGAAATGGGTAGCCTTCTCTGGAAGCTCGCATGTTTGGAAAAGGAATTGTGGCCAGCAGCGTAGGGACGCGCGCCGCGCGACCGGACGACAACGTTTGCATCATTGGGTCTATACCGATGGCCTTGTGCTCCGAACAATAATCCGGCATTTGAAAGTCTGCGCTATACTCACGGAATTCTCGGCGATCGCAAGCGGGGGGCAATAAAAATATTTGCCAGATTCCGCATATTCAGATAAAGTCAAAGGTCAAGTCGAAATCTACGGCGATTGTGCAAAATTCAACGTGCGTCCAATCGGAACGCTCGCTCCAGTCAATTTCCGGGGGAAGTTGAACCCGATCACTTGTGGTGCGAATCTAACTTTCGTGACCCGTTTCATGCGGAGATGCCGTGGCTCAGTCTGTATCCAGATCAAGCGTATCCCCCAATAAATCCGGCGGCGCCAAGCTGCGGCAGGCGAAGCCCGCGGCCGGAAAATCGGTGTCCGCCAAGGACCACGATGCGACCAAAGTCACAAAGGCCGGATCGGCACCACGAAAATCCGGTTTGGCAAAGAAAACTGCGGTGATCGCTAAGGCAATGCCGGCGAAAACTGATGCGGCGAAAGCAAAAGCCGCCAAGTCCCGGCCCGAAGTTAACGCCACGTCGAAAATGGCTGCCACCCGGCCCTCCGCGGCGAAAGCCCTATCTTCGGCAAAATCCGGCGGGAAGCCGGTTCCACTGAAGAAAACCGCCACCAAAACCGCCGTTAAAACCGGCCCAGCGAAAAAGGCCGCGTCCAAGTCCATAGCGGCCAAGCGGGTGGGATCGAATTCTGGCGTGGCTCCCGCCGGCGACAAGGCCAATGACGCGATCGCAGTGATGAGGTCCATGGCAAGCAACGCCCTCCAAAGCAAAGCCGGCAAATCAGGAGGGAGCACGACACAGGCGGGCGGAGAAGGACAGGATCAGCAAGAGGTGATCAAACTGCTCATCGCCACGGGCAAGGAAAAGGGATTTTTGACCATTGACGAGATTAACGACGCGATCCCAACTGGAGAAGTCAATCCCGACCAGATGGACGAGATCTTCGTGATCCTTTCCGAAATGAGCATTGAAGTGATGAATTCCACAGGAGCGGTACGCGCGCCCAAGCGCGCGGTCGAAACGGAGGAACTCGATCTTGATCCGTCGGTGGATACCCGTACCGACGATCCGGTGCGCATGTATTTGCGGGAGATGGGCCATATCAAGCTTCTGACGCGGGAAGAGGAAGTGGAGATTTCCAAGCGCATCGAAGAAGGTCAGCGCGAGATGATCGAGGTGCTCTCCCGGTCGCCTTTGGTCGCCAGCTATCTGCTCAAACTGGGGGGGAAGCTCAAGGCGGGCAAGATCAAGGTGCAGGAAATGATTTCCGGGATGGACGAGGACGACAACGTCATCGAGGAGGAGAGTGTCGCGGTGGTCAAGGTGCTCGGCTCATTGGAAAGAGCCCAGGCCGCCTGGGACGAGATGGAAAAGCTGAAGGCCAGGAGGGCCAAAAGAAGCAAATCCGCAGCGGGCAAGATGGCCGCGCGTAATTCTTCCAAGAAGGCGACCCCGGCCAAAGACCCCGCTATCAAGCACCGGGCCGCGATGCAGGCGGCGATCAAGAGCATTAACTTCAATTCCCGCCAGATCGACGCGATGGGAATGGTGATCCTCCAGCACCGGGACATCCTCAACGTGACCAGCCGCCAATTGGCCCGCTACAAAATAGAATTGCGCACCACGCCCCAGAAAGTCGAAGGGATGATCAACAAGTGGCTCAAGTCCAGGGAGGTTTCCAAAATCGACAAATTCGCTGCCGCGGTGCGGCAGGAAACCGGCCACGAGCCCCGCATTTCACGCCGCATCCTGGAAAAGATTCGCATCAGCGAGAAACGCATCGTCAAACTAATTCAGCAGACCGAAATCCCCCGCGAGGAATATAACAAGGAGATCCAGCAACTGATTACGTCGGAACGCAAGGTCAAACGCGCCAAGAGCCAACTCACCGAGGCCAACCTGAGGCTGGTGATCAGTATCGCCAAAAAATACACCAATCGGGGGTTGCAGTTCCTGGACCTGATCCAGGAAGGGAATATCGGCCTGATGAAAGCGGTGGACAAGTTCGAGTATCGGCGGGGATATAAATTTTCCACCTACGCCACGTGGTGGATTCGGCAGGCCATCACGCGTGCTATCGCCGATCAGGGCCGCACGATACGCGTGCCGGTGCACATGATTGAGACCATGAACAAGCTGTTGCGCACGTCGCGCCATCTGGTGCAGGAACTGGGACGCGAACCCACTCCGGAAGAGATCGCCAAGATTCTCGATCTTCCATTGGACAAGGTGCGCAAGGTATTCCAGATTGCTAAGGAGCCCACGTCATTGGAAACCCCCATCGGCGAGGAAGAGGATTCGCACCTGGGAGATTTCATACCCGATACCAAGATTACCCTGCCCGACGACAATACGATGCGCTCCAGCCTGCTGGAAACCACCCGGCATGTACTGAAAACCCTCACTCCGAGGGAGGAGAAGGTGCTCAAGATGCGATTCGGTATTGGAGAGCGGCGGGACCACACCCTGGAAGAAATCGGCCAGGACTTCGACGTCACCCGGGAGCGAATTCGTCAGATCGAAGCCAAGGCGCTCCGCAAGCTGCGCCATCCCACCCGCAGCAAGATGCTGAAGAGTTTCTATCAGTAGGTGGCACGATAGAGGCCCGCCGAAATCTGGCAAGGCGTTCGCGGACAGATTGCTGTGCGGCCATGGAAAAGTGTCAGGCCATAACCAACCCGGACTTTCGGCCCAATCGCCGGTGGTGGTAAAATCATGATCGTAACTATTCAACTTTATGCATTCCTCAGGGAAACGCTTGGGGATGCGGTGGATATCGAACTGGAGGAGCCGGTGACCACGGCACGCCTGATGGAGCGGTTTGTCGAGCTTTATCCGCAATTCGCCGATTCCAAGGATAGCCTCAGTCTCGCAGTGGATCAGGATTACGTGGCCGAAGACCGCGAGATCAGGCCCGGGCAGGAGGTGGCGATCTTTCCCCCTGTGAGTGGTGGCATCGCATGAGCGATCGGGGACTCCACGAGATCGCCGAAGAACCCATCGACGCCAACGCGGT
Organism: SAR324 cluster bacterium; assembly: GCA_022574555.1. Taxonomy (GTDB): domain Bacteria; phylum SAR324; class SAR324; order SAR324; family JACQKK01; genus JACZRV01. Next base: position 41,866 of record JACZRV010000006.1, on the reverse strand, counting down.
GATCGCCAAAGTAGCTGCTTCCAAGGCCGGGGCCATTTCCACCTTTCATGGAGTGGTGCGCGACAACAGCCTGGGCCGCCAAGTGCTCCATTTGTTTTACGAGGCCTATCCGCCCATGGCCCTGGCGGAGATGAGCAAGATCGAAGAGGAGGTGCGCCGGCGTTGGACCATCGAGCAGATCGCCATCGCGCATCGCATAGGGAAGTTGGAGATCGGAGAAGCCAGCGTGGTCATTGCCGTCTCTTCTCCCCATCGCAAGGATGCCATCGAGGCGTGCCACTTCGCGATCGACCGCCTGAAGCAAACAGTACCCATCTGGAAGAAGGAGTACTGGGTCGGCGGAGAAATCTGGATCGAAAATCCCCAAGGCTCCACCATCATGCGGGCCAATCCGTGATACGTGGCAGTTGATTGCTTTGATTTATTATTTTTCTTGCAAGGAGGCGGAAGTCCTATGACGGAGCCCTTGGGCCGCTTTGATCACATCGCCATCGCCGTGCGCAATGAGTCGAAGGATGCCGCCCGCCGCTTCATGACCGACGTGCTGGGCGCGGTGCCGGGTTTCAAATATGCGCGACCCGATTTTGCCTTCGAGCATTTCCACTTGGGAGACCTCAAAATCGAGGTGCTCTGGCCCACCAGCGAAGAGAGCTTTCTCACCAGGTTTCTGGAAAAACGGGGTGAGGGGCTGCATCACATCACGCTCACGGTGGACGATATTGACGGCGCCTGCGCCCGATTGGAAAGCGAGAATATATCGGTGGTGGACAAGAACAAGGATAACCCGCAATGGATGGAAGCGTTCATTTCCCCCCGCTCGGCTTTTGGCGTGCTCTTCCAACTCGCGCAGCCCGGTGCGGCTCCAACACCCGGGATTGAGGGCCCATGATCCCGATCACAATTCCATCCACTGGAAACGTTCCGCCTCGCCGATTGTCTATGTACCCATTGCGCCGTGCCATGGCGGCCGCCGGGTGGGCGGTAGTGAGCGCTTGTCTGGTAATGGGATGCGCATCCCGTCGTCCCGATACGCCGATCGATGTGATTTTCGCGGAGAGTACCGAGCCGCTGCTGGCCCCGCCCGCTGCCGAATTTATTGATATCACGCCGCAGCAAGTGCGGTCCAGTTTGCGGCGGATCACGGTGCGCCATTCCACCTGGATGCTCTTCATTCGCTCAGACCCCAAGCCGCTGTTGAGCGAAGGCCAGTTGGATTTTCTCCAGAAGACGCTAATCCGGGAACTACCCAATCTGGCGCCTGGCCGCAGAATCCGTTTTGTCTTCCGCGATCAGTACAGGGGAGAATTGGTGGACATGGAGGTGTACCCCGAGGGGGAATACCTGGTGTATTTCTTCCGCGCATTGATCCGCCCATCTGGGCGGGTGGGACCAGGGCCCACGTCGCCCAACCGTGGCATTTTGGAGCCGCTTTCCGGGCAGATTGTGCAGCCGGGCGTGTTCCCGGTGCTGAAGGATCTTGCGCTGAGAAAACCCGCCGACGAGGAAACACCTTTCTGACGTGCCCTGGTTGCGACGGTACGGCACGATGCCCCTAGGCGGCGAATGCCAGCGATACTTCGCCCAGCCGGGTAAAGGCCACTTGAACATGATCGCCGGCGGCAACGGGAATGCCGCGCACGATCGAACCGGTCATGAGCAGCATGCCTGCCTGAAGATAGCCACCCAATTCGCCCAGCTTGTTGGCGATAAATACGACCGAATTGATGGGATCGCCCAGCACCTCCGCCGCCGTAGCCGATCCCCGCACCTCACCGTTGATCCGCACCACCATCCCTTCTACGCGTAGATCGATCCCGGATGGGGAGACCAGTTTGCTGCCGACCGCCTGGCCGCCGTTCATGACGTTGCAAACCAGGGTCATTTGCAGGCTGCGCTGGTTATCGCCGGTCTTGATGTCCCCGATCTCGATGGCTGCCGCAAAGCCGTCGATGGCGGCCAGGGCCACGGGCCGCGTGATGCCGGGTCCGGCCAGGTCGTGCTTGAGGATCACCGCCACCTCGGGCTCGATCGTGGTTTTGACGTAGTTATTCACGGCGACGGTCTGTGATGCGTCGAGCATGCCTGAAGCCAGCAGATGGCCCATGACCGGTTCTTTGAGCCCCACCATTTCCCGCATGGCCTTGCTGGTCATGGCGGCCTTGTAGCCGATCAGGCGATCGCCGCCGGACATACGGCGTTGGATCAGCATCTGCTGCACCTCGTAGGCTCCCGCCTCGTCGAGGTCGGCGAAGGCGTCCAATACCTCGGGGATCACTTGACCGCTATCGAGCCGAGGCTGGATCCAATCGGTAACGGGGGTGGGGTCGAAGGGCATGATTATTTTCGAGGAAGGATGGTTTTTTCGGAGAATGTTTATCGGAAACGCTGGGTTGAAAAGGGATCGATACGGGAATGAGATCCCGCGGTTGACGCATCCCCGCCACTCACTTATCATCCCCGCCAAGCCGAATGTTCGGCTGCGATCGATTCCGAGCGTCGATGCGAAGCGGTTTGCGCATCGCCGCCAGGGCGATCATCAAACGAAACGGGAGATTTTAATGCCAGGATATCTCATCGGCCACATCGAGGTCACGGACCCCGAAAAATTCGAGAAATACAGACCCCTGGCCGCGGCGTCCATCGAAAAATATGGCGGCACCTATGTGGTGCGGGGCGGCGAAGTAGAAACGCTGGAAGGGGAACTGCCCGCACCGAGATTGGTCATTCTGCGATTCGAGTCCCTCGATCAATTGCGCCTCTGGTACCATTCGCCAGAGTACCAGGAGGCCAAAGCCATACGGCAAGCTGCGGCCAGGAGCGTGATTGCCATCACCGAAGGGCTTTAGCACGAAATCCGGGTGCCGCCAAAGGGCACCGATCCAGGAGAAAATCCATGGGCATGCAACCAGCCAAGAGTTGTGTGGACATCGGCATCGTCGTCAAGGATATCGAGAAGAGTCTGGATTTCTACCATCGTTTGTTGGGTTTGCAAAAGATCGAGGAAATGCCGCTCTGGTTCGGCACCATGCACCGCCTGGGGTTCGGCGACAGCTTTGTCAAGTTGATCGATCCGGCGAAGGTTCCCGAGGCCGGTGCGGTGGGGCTCGACCGCGCTCTTGGATTCCGCTATCTCACGTTCCAGATCAGTAATATCGACGAGGTGTGTGCGGAATGCGAAAAAGAGGGCATACCCTTCGAGCTGCCCCGCAAGGAGATCAAGCCGGGCGTCACCATCGCCATGGTGAGGGATCCCGATGGCAATGTGGTGGAATTCGTCCAGCGCGCGTGATTTGTCCGCGATGCTTAGGCCCATGCGTGTCGCGCTGGTGGCGCTCCTGGTCTGCGTTCCCGGCTCCATCAATTTGAGCATCACCTTGCTGCCCTTGCTGCTGGCCTGCGCGATGCTTCTGAATCCACCCGTGAGACGCCGGCCCACGTTGCGTAGTGACGATTCGAGGACGAGACGATGAAAGACTTCGACGGCAAGGTGGCGGTGGTGACAGGCGCTGCCAGCGGCATCGGGCGGTGCCTGGCTCTCGATTTCGCGCGGCGTGGGATGCGCGTGGTCGGCGCCGATATCGAGGCTCCGCCCCTGGAAGCGACGGGTAAGGAAATCGAGGCCCTGGGCTGCGAGTGGTTGGGGGTGCCCACCGACACGACGCGGCTGGAATCGGTGCAGGCCCTGGCCGATGCCGCTTTTTCCCGCTTCGGGGCAGTGCACGTGCTGTGCAACAATGCGGGAGTCGCCATTTCCGGGGAGATGGCAAGGACGCCTCACGAGGATTGGCAATGGGTGTTGGGGGTCAATCTGTGGGGCGTGATCCACGGCATCGAGGCGTTCGTTGCGCGCATGATCGACCAGCGTCAGGGGGGCCACATCGTCAACACGGCGTCCATGGCCGGCATCATCGCCAGCAAGGGTCTGGGCGTGTACAACACCTCCAAATACGCCGTGGTGGGTCTTTCGGAGACCCTGCGCAAGGAACTGCGGGACGAGAATATCGGCGTTTCGGTGCTCTGCCCCATGGGAGTACACACGGGTATCCTCGACAGCGCCCGCAACCGCCCCAAGGCGTTGCAGACCGGGCGAGCCCAGCCGGAAGTTACCGAGCTATTGGGCAAATACCTGCCGCCCGAGGCCGTGAGTGCACGGGTGCTCGCGGCGATCGAGTCCAACGAGCTCTACGTCTTCACCCACCCCGAGGCGCTGGAGTTCATCGAACGGCGCTTCGAACGCATGCGGCGAGCCCATGACCCGATCATGGGAAAAAATTAGATTCGTTTCCCCCCGGGAAGCCACTCGGCGACCGGGCCCAAGCTCTCGGCAACCCCGGGTGCCATCCGCAGCCTCGCGCCCACGGAAGGCAAGCCCACCAACCAGGTGCTGGCGGATTTGGAGTATTCCGTAGCGGATATCGGCGAATGAGCCGCAGCCGGTGATACCGGGTGAGGACGATCAACAGCGTGTCTGGTATCGAACTCCATCGGAGAGTCAGTTCGCCCCGAATCCGTGTCGCGCGAGTCCCATCGCGATATGTTCGTTTTAAAATAGGGCGGGTAGACGGACCAGGCACGCGTTCCAACCCATTTCGTGCAGGTGGCACTGCTCTTCGTCGCGGAACTTCTCGTGGGTCACCACCACTTCGGTGGTCTCGCCCCGGTCCCGAAACTCCACCGTGACCAGGGTTTCCTCGGGGTTTTTTACCGAACCTTCCCATCGCCAGGTGTAGACCAGTTTTTCAGGCGCTGTGACGACCCGATATTCACCGGTGAGGTAGGAGACCTCTCCATCGGGCGGCTTCATGGCGAACCGGTAGATACCGCCCACCTTCAGGTCCACCTCGACCAAGGGCAGGGTGTATCCTTCCGGCCCCCACCACTTTTTCAATTCCTCAGGGTCGGTCCATGCCTGAAAAACCCGTTCACGAGGCGCCGCAAAGGTCCGCGTTATGCTCAGCGACGGCTGAGTCGTCACATTGGCTTCCATGGCGCCGTCCTCCATATTGGGAGGCGTTGCCGCCTTCCCGGACGTTCACTGAAAATGATTTCCCGATCGCCGGCCAGTGGATGACAACGACTTTGGCGGCATCACCGCAGACTCGGAGACGCGACGCCGATGGAGCGCAGCCACGCACCTTGAGATCAGGCCTTGGGATCAGGACGAGTTCTGATTTTCCAGGTGTTCCGCCAGCGCATCGAGCTGCTGTTCCCAGAACGCCCGATACCGCTCCAACCATTCCGTCGCTGCCTGCATGGCCCCCGCATTGAGATGGCAGTGCTGTTCCCTTCCCTTTCGCTCGCGCCGGATCAGCCCCGCAGATTCCAGTACGCTGATGTGCTTGGATATCGCTGGCAGGGAAATCGGGAACGGTGCGGCCAGCTCGCTGACCGTGCAAGTGCGCGTCCCGAGCCGTTCCAGGATGGCCCTCCGCGTGGGGTCCGATAGCGCGGCGAAGGTGGTGCTCAGCTGCTTCGACGGATAATTAACCATGTTGTTAATGTACATGACGGGCAAGGGCCTCGTCAATGCGGAATGCCGGGCTTTGCCGCCCCCGTATTGACTCGCGATTGATGGACATAGTTATTGATATTGGATTGATCCGGAGCCGTCCTGCCACTGTAGACCTGGTAGACGCGGCCACCGCGTTGCTACCGCAAGTGCTGTCTCATATGATGCGCGTAGCCATATTTTAAACCATGATCGGCACCGTTCACGCGGCGGCGCGGCGGCGGACCGATTTCTGAGCCGGCCGGATTTGCCGGTACCGATGCCAGAGCGACATTTTCCAGAGCGATAATGCTGAAAAAATGGGCTCGCAGCGCGTTAATGGGGCTGACCCTTTCTGCCCTGATCGGCGCGATCCTGCCAGTGGCCGGGGCCGTGGAGATCACGATCGCCTGTGGCGCAGTAGGCATCGAATCCCGTCTCTGCCGGGAAGGAACGGAGAGCTGGGCCGCCGCTACCGGGCACCGGGTGCGGCTCATCCAAAGCCCCAATCTTTCCAACAATCGCCTGGCGCTGTTCCAGCAGATGCTGGCGGCAGGCTCCAGCGACGTGGATCTGTTTCAGATCGACGTAATTTGGCCGGGCATCCTCGCAACCCACTTGATCGATCTGAATCCATATTATGGCGAGGAGCAGCGGCAGGCCCATTGGAAGACCCTGATCGACAACAATACGATTGGCGGTGAACTGAAGGCGATCCCCTGGTTCACCGACATTGGGCTGCTCTACTACCGGAGCGACTTGCTGGACAAGTACGGCCTGCCGGTGCCCGAAACCTGGAGCCAGTTGGCCTCCGCCGCAATGCGGGTGGTCGACGCCGAGCGTGAGGCGGGCCGCGTCCGTATGACGGGATTCGTTTTCCAGGCCAGGGCCTATGAGGGTCTCACCTGCAACGCGTTGGAGTGGATCGCCAGCTACGGCGGCGGGCAGATTCTGAGCCCCGGAGGCGCGATCGACCTCCATAACCCACGGGCGGTGTCCGCTCTCAACCAGGTTGCGGGATGGATCGGCACCTTCGTGAGCAAGGGGGTGCTCACTTACGACGAGGAGGACGCCCGCGGCGTGTTTCAGTCCGGCAACGCCGTCTTCATGCGCAACTGGCCCTACGCCTGGGCTCTGGCCCAGGCCGACGGCAGCCCGGTCAAGGGACTCGTGGGCGTGGCTCCGCTGCCCAAGGGGGGTATCGATGGGCGGCACGCCGGCACCCTCGGCGGCTGGGGGCTGGCTGTATCCCGCTACTCCAAACACCCGGCGTTGGCCGCGGATCTGGCCAGACATCTCACCAGTGAGGCCGAGCAAATCCGGCGGGCCATTGCCGGGGCGTTCAACCCCACCCGGCCCGCCGTTTACCGCAACGCCGCAGTGCTGGCGGCGCATCCCTTCATGGGCTCCCTGTCGGAGTTGATGGACAACGCCGTGGTGCGGCCCTCACGCATCGCCGGAGAGCGGTACAATCAGTTCAGCACGATATTTTGGAACGCGGTTCACGATATCCTCTCCGGCAGGGCCGCCGCTGCCGACAGCCTGGCCGCCGCCGAACGCCGATTGCGACGCCTCAGCCGCAACGGGCGCTGGTAACGAATCAAATTTTCAACCCTTCCCCATCTCCCGCGCCATGTGGGGCATCGATCCGCTCATGGATTCCAACTCAAAGCCGAATGTGCGACGGGCGGTGAGGGTGACTGCCGGTGCCGGGTTGGAGCGTTGGCGGGTGCGTACAGCCTGGGTCTTTCTCGCGCCCACATTGGCGGTGCTTGCGCTGGTGGCCGGGTGGCCCCTGCTGCGCACCGCGATGCTGGCATTTACCGATGCCTATCTCTCGCGGATGGCCGAGGCTCGCTGGGTGGGTCTGGAGAACTTCCGGTGGCTGCTGACCGATGGCGATTGGTGGCGCTCGGTGCAAAATACCATCGTATTCACCGTGGCCTCGGTTTCGGTTCAATTCGTGCTGGGACTGGGGGCGGCGCTGGTACTGAACGTCCGCTTCGCCGGCCGAGGGTTGCTGCGGGCCGTGGTGCTCATTCCGTGGGCCATCCCCACCGTGGTTTCCGCCCGTATGTGGCGCTGGATGTACCACGACGTCTACGGCGTATTCAATGATCTGGGATTGCGCTCGGGACTGCTGGCCCAGCCGGTGGCCTGGTTGGCCGACGACACGACCGCCATGGCCGCGATCGTGGTTGCCGACATCTGGAAGGCCACGCCGTTCATGGCTTTGCTGCTGCTGGCGGGGCTTCAGGCCATTCCCCCCGGTCTGTACGAAGCCGCCCGGGTGGACGGCGTCGGGCGGCTGAACGCCTTCGTTTACATCACCTTGCCGCTGCTCAAGCCGGCCATCCTGGTCGCGCTGATCTTCCGCACCCTCGATGCCCTGCGCGTTTTCGATCTGATCTACGTAATGACCAGCAACGCGGTATCCACGGCCTCCATGTCGGTCTACGCCCGGCAGCAACTCATCGACTTTCAGGAAATGGGATATGGTTCCGCCGTCTCGCTGATGATCTTTTTCGTCATCGCCGTTTTCGTGGCCGCCTACGTGACCGCCATGCGCGCTTCCCTGGTGGAGGAGGGATAAGCCCAGCCGTGAACGCACGAATAATCAAGACCGCTCTGGAGCGCACGGGATTCGCCGCCGCCGTCGTGGCAATCTTCACATTTTCCGTGTTTCCCCTCTACTGGGCGCTGATCACCTCCTGGCAGAAGGGTTCGGAGGTCTACACCGTGCGCTATCTACCCTCCGCAATATCCTGGGCCAACTATAGAGCGGTCTTCATCGAGCAATCCTTCGGGCACAACCTCGTCAATTCGGCTCTGGTGGCGGCGGGAACGGTCGGCGTCTCGTTGGCCCTATCGGTATTTGCCGCATACGGCCTGGGAAGGGTACGTTTTCGGGGTAGGATGCTCCTCCTTTTTACGATCCTTGGGGCCTCCATGTTTCCCCAGATCGCCGTGCTTTCCGGTCTCTTCGAGCTGATCGGATGGATGGGGCTGTACAACCGCCTGCCCGGCCTGGTGCTGGCCTACCTGATCTTCACCCTGCCCTTCTCGGTGTGGGTGCTGACGATCTTCATGCAGCGGCTGCCGAGGGAGATCGAGGAGGCAGCCTTGGTGGACGGTGCCTCCCCGCGCGTGGTCGTGCTGCGCATCCTGGTGCCCCTCGTACGCCCGGCCATGGTGACTACGGGGCTGCTGGCCTTCATCGCCGCGTGGAACGAGTTTCTCTTCGCGCTGACCCTGACCCTGACCGACCGCGCCCGCACGGTGCCCGTCGCCATATCCCTGATCACCGGGGCCAGCCAGTACGAGCTGCCCTGGGGACGGGTCATGGCCGCGTCGGTGATCGTCACGGTGCCCCTGGTATTGCTCGTACTCGTTTTTCAGCGGCGCATCGTCTCCGGATTGATTCTGGGCGGAGTGAAAGGGTAAAAATCGTCCCGGGCACCGCGAACCGCCGAGCCTGAATCGGCTCGATCTCTGAAGCCGGCGGCCTATGGCTCAGTGCACCCTTTTGACGTCCTTGAGGTTGCGCAGACGGCCGATAACCTTCTGGAACGTTCGGGGGGAGACGGGATCGATGTCGATGGTGACGGAAGCCTGGTTTGAGCCGTCTTCGCGGGAGATGGTCATATCGCGGATGGAGACGTTCAGTCCGTGCATCACTTTGCCGATCCGGTACAACACGCCGGAGCGATCCTTGGTCAGCACGGTGAGCCGGTAGGTGCTCTTCTGGGGATGGAGATCCCACCCCACGTTCACCAGCGCACTCCGATCCACTTCCGAGAGCATAGGACAGCCGGAGCGGTGAATGACGACGCCATGGTCCCGCTGCACGCCGGCGATCGAGTCTCCTTCCAGGGGCGAGCAGCAGCGGGCCATTTGAATAAACGGGTCGTTGGCACGCCGCACCTTGATTTCCGGTTGTGGCGCCCGGAACAGCGCCGATAGAAATCGCCTCAAGGCCGAACGCTCCCGGCTTTCCTGCCGGGCGATCTTTTTCCGGGCCACCAGGTCGTTTTCGGTCAAAAAGGTGCGCAGGTTGAGCTTGCGTGTCCCAATTTGCTGGTAAAAGCGAGCCTTTGAGAGGTTCTTGCGGCGAATGGCGTTCTTGAACTCTGGCCGGGACATCACGGTGGCGGGCTGCTCGCCCAGGCGCGCCAATTCGGCGGCAAAAAGTTCCTTGCCCACCTCCTCGGCCCGGGCCAGGGACTGATCGCGCAGGGCGTGGCGGATGGCCAACTGGGCTCGCGTCGTGCGGACGTGATCCAGCCAATCGGGATGGGGTGCGATATCGTCCGCCGCGAGCACCTCCACCATGGCGCCGTCGGCAAGCTCGCTGAACCGGGAAACCTTTTTCCCGTCCACCAATCCTCCGCGACAGTGAAGCCCGAGGTCGGTGTGGATGGCGAAGGCAAAATCGATGACGGTGGAGCCTGGGGGCAGGTTGAGCCGTTCTCCTTTGGGCGTGAATGCCTGAACCGTCTCCATCTGCGCGTAACGGAGCACGTCCTCCATGCGCAGATCCTCGTCATCGCCCAGATGGTCCAACAACTCCAGATAGTGCTGGTAGTACCGGGACAACTCCTGATAGGAGCCCTGCCAATTGGCCAAAACGCCCCTGCGGTTGACCGCCTCCATCTCCCGTGAGGTGATCTCGATTCGTACCGCTTCTCCCCCCACGAATAGCTGGGAATCGAGCCCTTGATACCGGTTGGGTTTGGGATTGGAAATGTAATCCCGGATGCTGTTGGGCACGGCGCGGCAGGTCATGTTCAACGCGCCGAGGGCCCGGTAACAATCCTGCGCCGTGGGCACTTTGACATGAAACAGGTGCAGGGCGCCTTCAGGCACCCGTTTGTCGTAGATGGCATCGCAAACTTGGCGATACTTGGGCGCTACCTCGAATTCGGCCAATCGCAGCGGTTCAATGGCCGACTCCAGAATGGCTTTGATGCCGTTGGCCCTGTCTCGCTCCTGGTCGATCTGGATCTTCAGATCTTTCAGCACCGTCTTGAACCGGTAGGGGTACAAGAACCGGAAGCAGAGGGTGGTCAATTCGTCGGCAATATCTTGCAGACCCAGCCGCTGAGCCATGGGCACGTAGACCAGAACGGTTTCGGTGCTGATCCGCCGTTGCCGTTCCCGATCCAGATGGGCCAGGTCCCGCATGTTATCCAGCCGGTCGAAAATCTTCACCAGCAATGTGCGGATGTCCTCGGTCGTTGAAGCGAGAAGCTTGCGGTAGGTTTCCAGAGAGGCCGTGTTGCGTGCATCCGCGCCAATGGGCAGAGACGCCTTGGTCAGACCGTCGACGATACCGGCCATCCATTCGCCGTAACGCTCACCGATCTCGGCCTTGGTCAGCTCCGTGTCCTCAATGACGTCGTGCAGCAAGGCCACGATGACCGACTCCACGTCCAATCCCGCTTCGGCCACCAGCAACGCCACGCGGTAGGGGTGGATGATCGCCGGTTCTCCGGACTTTCGTTCCTGGCCCCGGTGGTAGAATTCCGCATCGCGGAATGCCTGTTCCAGCAGGCCGAACTTCTCCGTCGCGCTGCGCGGGTAGCGATCAATAATCGCATCCCGGATGCGCCGCAGCTGTGCATCATGTGGATCGAGCGTAACCGCCGGCTCGGTCATCTTCCGTCTCTTATGGGGCAAACCTATATCTGAAAATACGTGCCTGTGAGGCGACCCGAGTCCAACTCTGCTCGAACGCCGGTTTTCCCGTATAATCCCATAGATTTGCGTTCATATTATCGTAGACTCTCCGCCGTTCCAGCACAATGCAAATCGCCGCATATCCGCACCGTACAAGTCCCAAACCGGTCGATTTTTCGGAGCCACACCAGCGGAGCGGAATATTCCGGTGGGTGAGCCTCCATCCCAGCCGGGGGCACGGTCGTACACGGTGTCGTCCGCCGGCCGTGATCCGGGATGGAGCCGACCGTTCGCAGCTCCCCCTACGGAAATTTGCGTTGCCGGGCAAAGCGTATACAATCTGGGTTCGCGGGGGCCCTACCTTGCGGTCAGACCCGCGCCGATGACTCGAGTAATTTGTGGAGGACATGCCATGGCCGGAGTGCCTCGTTCCGTCGATTTCACTCAGACCGCTGCCTATACGCAGCTGCGCGAACTCGCCGGACAACCGTATGACCTGACTGCGGCTGGCGCTTTGGACGGTGAGCGTGTGCGGCGCATGCGGGCCTCCGCCTGTGGCTTCGATCTGCTCTATGCCACCCAAAGGGTTGATGAGCCGGCGTTGGCAGCGCTCTACCGTTTGGCGGAAGAAACCCAAGCCGTGGCGCGTTTCCGCTTGCTGATGACGGGCGAAGTGATGAACCGCATCGAGGGTCACGAGAGCGAGAACCGCCAGGTGCTTCACTTTGTCACTCGCCATGCCTTCGAGGATCTTCCCGATCCTCACCCCGCCCCAGAGGCATCGGATGCCGTGGACAAGGCGCGCCGGGAACTGGCCAAGCTGGAAGCCTTCCTGGCCAAGCTCGATGACGGCGGCCTGGTGAATGCGGCCGGCCAGGGCTTCACTGACATGGTCAGCGTGGGCATCGGTGGTTCGGACCTCGGCCCACGGGCGCTTTACATGGCCCTTTTGCCCTTCCGCCAGGGTGGCCGGCGCGTGCACTACATCTCCAACGTAGACCCCGACGACGCCGCCCAGGTGTTGGAGGGGCTCGATCTGTCGCGCACCCTGGTCAACGTCGTTTCCAAGAGTGGCACGACCCTGGAAACCCTGACCAACGAGACCCTGGTGCGCGAGGCCTTCATCAAGGCGGGCCTGGCTCCTGAGCGCCATTTCCTCTGTGTAACCGGGGAGGGCAGCCCCATGGACAACCCTCAGCGCTACCTGGCCTCGTTCTACATGTTCGATTACATCGGCGGCCGGTACAGCGCCACGTCCATGGTGGGCGGGGTCAGCCTGGGCTTCGCCCTGGGCTACCGGCAATTTTTAGAGTTCTTGCGCGGCGCGCGGGAGATGGATCTGGCCTCCCTCGACCCCGACCCCCGGGTCAACCCGGCCCTCATGGCGGCGCTGCTGGGCCTATGGAACCGCACCTTTCTGGGATTGACCACGTTGGCTGTCCTGCCATACAGCCAGGCCCTGGTGCGCTTCGCCGCCCACTTGCAGCAATTGGACATGGAAAGCAACGGCAAGGGAATCACCCGCGACGGCGCATTCGTGGATTACGACACCGGACCGATCGTCTGGGGCGAGCCCGGCACCAACGGCCAGCACGCCTTCTACCAGCTCATTCATCAAAGCCCCACCGTGGTGCCCTGCGAGTTCATCGGTATGCGGAATTCCCAATACGCCGGAGACATGAATATCGAGGGCACCACCAGCCAGCAAAAGCTGCTGGCCAATCTGATGGCCCAATCTCTGGCCCTGGCCACCGGCCAGAGGAGCGACAACCCCAACAAAGTCTTTCCCGGCAACCGGCCCAATTCCGTGCTCATCGCCGACCGGCTCACCCCCCGAACCCTGGGCGCGCTTTTGGCCTACTACGAAGCCAAGGTGGCCTTCCAGGGCCTGATCTGGAATATCAACTCGTTCGACCAGGAAGGGGTGCAACTCGGCAAGGTGCTGGCCACCCGTCTCATCGATCACATCATCGCCCACGGGGAGGCGCCCGGCGATCCCGCGCGAGAGGCGGAGGACCCCTTGGGATGGGCCATGCTGCGCGCCGCCGGGGTCCTTTGACGTACAGGCAATGACTGCGTCCGAATCGCCGGTCTCTCCCGGCACAAAGCGAAAATTCCTGCGCCCGGCGATCCTCGCCGCCGGAGTGGTGGCCCTGCTGGTCATCGCCCATGTATTTGGCCTCGCCGAGCGGCTGGGCGAGTTGCGCGTCTGGATCGAGAGCCTGGGCGCCTGGGGCCCGCTGGTCTTTATCGGGATTTACGCGGTGGCGGTCGTCGCAGCCATCCCCGGCTCGGCCATCACCATCCTGGCCGGGGCGCTGTTCGGCTCGCTGCTGGGCGTGGTCCTGGTGAGCGTCGCCGCGACATTTGGAGCGACCCTGGCCTTCCTCATCTCGCGCTACTTCGCCCGGGAGACGGTTACGCATTGGCTGTCGCGCTCGGAAATGTTTTCCCGGCTCGACGCGATGACGGAAAGGCATGGTGCGGTCATCGTGGCGATCACACGGCTGGTGCCCCTGTTCCCGTTCAATCTGCTCAACTACGGTTTCGGCCTGACCCGCGTGCGGCTGGGGACTTATATTTTCTGGTCGTGGCTGTGCATGTTGCCGGGGACGGTGCTTTACGTGGTGGGCTCCGATGCCGTGTTTACCGCGCTCGCCGAAAGCAAAGTTCCCTGGGGGCACGTTGCCGTCGCCGCTGCCGCCATCGCGCTGATCGCGGTGCTCACCATCCTCGTCCGCAAATACATGAAAGCCAAGAACATGGAAGCCGGTGGCTGACGCGGTCGTCCTGCCCCGGGATGAATTCAACGAGGTACTGGTTCGCAATGTCCACCCTCCCGGCCGGGTGAACCCGCGCCCCGCGGGGCGATACCACCTGGTCGTGATCGGTGCCGGCGCGGGCGGGCTGGTTACCGCCGTGGGCGCTGCTTCGCTGGGAGCCAAAGTGGCCCTGGTGGAACGCCACCTCCTGGGGGGAGACTGCCTCAACGTGGGGTGCGTCCCCTCCAAGGCCATGATTCGCGCCTCGCGCGTGGTCGAGGAGATCCGCAAGGCCTCCGAATACGGTATCGAGGTGCGCGGATCGGTCGATGCCGATTTTGGTGCGGTCATGCGCCGCATGCGGCGGGTGCGGGCTCAGATCAGCCGCGTCGATTCGGTGCAACGGCTGGAGGGCCTGGGCATCGATGTCTTTCTGGGTCAAGCCAGCTTCAGCGGCGACGATACGGTCGCCGTCGACGGGCAGACTCTGCGCTTCCGCAAAGCGGTGATCGCGGCGGGCGGAAGACCCCATGTGCCCGACGTGCCCGGCATGCCGGAGACGGGCTTTCTGACCAACGAGACCATTTTTTCCCTCACTGAGCGGCCGGGACACCTGCTCGTCCTGGGGGGCGGGCCCATCGGCTGCGAGCTGGCCCAGGCTTTTCGCCGCCTCGGATCCCAGGTGACCGTGGTTACCATGGATCCCCACTTTCTCCCCCGCGAAGACGCGGACGCAGCAGAGATCCTAGACAAGCGATTTCACGATGAAGGCATACGATTCCACTTCAATTCCATTCTGACGCAGGTCGAGAAAGCCGGCGCACGAAAGCGGGTCACCATCGATCAGGGCGGGGCAGATGAGCAAATCACGTTGGACGTGGACGAGATCCTCGTCGCCGCGGGCCGGGTGCCCAACGTGGAATCGCTCAACCTGGAAGCGGCTGGCGTAGCCTACGATGAGCGCGGAGTGCGGGTCTCGGCGCAGCTGCGCACCACCAACCGGCGCGTCTACGCCGTGGGGGACATCTGCCTGCCTTTCAAGTTCACCCATGTCTCGGGCACATCGGGAGCCCTGGCGATCCAGAATGCTCTGTTCCGGGGGCGGAAGAAGTGGACCGATCTCGTCGTGCCGTGGTGTACCTACACCGACCCGGAGATCGCCCACGTGGGCCTGTACGAGCGCGACGCCAAGGAGCGGGGCATTCCCGTGGATACCTTCGTGCACCCGCTGCGCCATGTGGATCGCGCGCTGTTGGATGGCGACGAGGAAGGCTTCGCCAAGGTGCACGTGCGCAAGGGGACGGACCGCATCCTGGGCGCCACCATCGTGGCTCGTCACGCCGGCGAATTGATCAGCGAATACACCCTGGCCATCACCGGAAAGCTGGGTCTGAAGGTGATCGCCGCGACCATCCATCCCTACCCCACCCAGGCGGAGGCCGTGTTTCACACCGCCATCGCCTATCAGCGATCCCGGCTCACGCCGCGCACCAAGAAATTTCTGGCCCTCCTGTTGAGATTGCTCGCCTGATGCGAGTCACCCCAGGGTACGGGCGGCCCCCGACAACCCGTTTGGAGTGCCCGGAGGAGCGTGCGAGGGCGCCCAACCGGCCAATCTGTGTACTGCACCCTGAGCAAAGCGAGAAACTAACTGAACAAGAATTTGCAATTTTCATTGCCTGTCTCGAACCATGATCACGGCGCCGCCGTCTCAAAATCGCTAGGCAATCGTGTTAGCGTTGATCACGATAGCCGCCGGTGGCCGGCCTGAGGCAGGGGAACGCGATGAAAAGAGTGGGTGGTTGGGCCTGGTGCATGGGGCTGGCGCTGATCTGTTGCACGCGATCCGCTTTCGCTGAAGACTTCTCCTTCAACGTGTTCTACGTCCCCAATCCCAATTGTCTGTCGGGTGGGGTGGCCATTTCCGCCACGCAAAGCTGGGGCTTTGGTCCGTTCGGGGAAATCTGCCGGGTCAACGACGACTCGGGGGTGACCTTGGAAGACGGGAGTTTGGGCGTGGCCTCCTTTTTTCGCTTCGGCGAACCCCTGTTCAGTGACGGGTGGACGCTGGTCAACCTGGTCTCCCGAAAAACGCGCAATCTGGATTCGGCAGCCGGCTCGACGGCATCGGCCACCATTACCGTCATCGATGCGTTCATCGGCTATCAGTGGATTTGGCCCGCAGGGCTCAATCTATGGCTGGGCGGCGGAGTGATCTATCAGTCGCCGTCGTCAGTGCAGCGGAAATTCGCCGAAGGCGAGAGCGGCGACGCCCGCGGTTTTATCAAGGACAACACCAAAACCGAAATCGTGGCCGCACCCGCCGTCACCCTGGGCTGGGCGTTTTGAGGCCCATTTCAACATATACGGTCGAATTTTCAGGGAGCCATCATGGGAGCATCGGTGGAATACCGGATCGCGGAGCACATCGCGTGGATCACCCTCAACCGGCCCGACAATCACAATGCGCTGAGCGATGCCCTCACGGGGGAACTGGACGATGCCGTGCACCAGGCCAACGCCGATGATGGCGTGCGTTTTATCGTACTGGGCGCCAAGGGCAAGACTTTTTGTGCCGGGGCCGACATCAAAGCCGCGGGCCAGGGCTCAATCGGAGGCGGCGGGCTTCATGGCCCATCGCCCTACGTCTCCATCCTCAACCAATTGCTCGATGGACCCAAGCCGGTCGTGGGGCGCATCCAGGGGGGCGCCTTCGGGGGCGGTCTGGGACTGGTCACCGCCTGCGACATCATCGTGGCGGCCGAATCGGTCCCGTTTGCCTACTCCGAGGTGCGGTTAGGCGTCGCGCCCTGGATGCTCTCGGTGGTGCTCCAGCGTAAAGGGGTGCTCACGGCTTCGGCGCCGCTGATGCTCACCGGAGAGCGTTTTGACGCCCACAAGGCCCAGGAGATTAATCTGGTGCATAAAGTGGTGCCCGACGAAGCGCTGGACCAGGCGGTGCGGGAGGAGATCGAAAAGTTGCTGGCCTGCGGGCCCAAGGCCCTGCAGGACGTGAAACGCATCGCCCGCACCATTCCCGCCCTGTCCCTGCAAGAGGGCTTCGCCTTCGCCGAGCGGGCCAGTGCCGCCCTTTTCGGCTCCGACGAAGGGCGGGAAGGCATGGCCGCCTTCCGCGAGAAACGCAAGCCCCAGTGGATGAGGGAATAGGTTCCCCGGCCCGTTGCGATCAGTTGCGATCGAGCAGCTCCCGGATTAGATCGCCGATCGCCTTTTCTTCCGCCGGGAACCTCGTCTCTGGCAGATTGGGTGCGGGGCTGCGGCCCAGGTAGACAAAGGCATCGGGCCAGCCCAGCAGACCATAGCGGTTCTTTTCCAGCCTGGGTTCCAGGCGGAGCAACCCATCGTTTCCTTGCACCACCGTAAATTCGCGCCGAAAAGGCGTCTGCCAGCTACCCTGATTGGTCTCCACGCGACCCTGGCCCACGAGACGGAGGACGTCTCCCGCCACGGTCCAGTGGCCGGCGAAACGGGAGGACTCGTGGCCGGGCCACTGGGCGGCCAGCAGGAACAGTCCGTCGGGATGGAGGTAGAAGAAGTGGTGCAGGTGCTGCGCTGCCATCGAGCGCCACGATGCGATGCGGTACGTCCCAGCCAGATTTCCCGCCGGCGGCGCTTCATCCGGCCCGCCGGTAACCGCCGGGACGGTGAAAATGGCCCATGCCCAGGCGTAGACCAGGGTCAGCGCTGCGAAGCGGGAGCAGCACACGACGCCGGTGATGCCGGCCGGACGCGATGCCGACAGCCGGATCGATGGGGGCTCAGGGACAGCAAAACGGCCAAACACGGCGTCACGAACGACCGAAACGGGAACGGAGCGATCCCGTCCCGCGAGGTGGAAGATTGCGCCGGCGGGCTGACGGCCTCTTGCCGGGATCGAGCTCCTGGATATCGAAGACCGTGCCATCCCACGAATTATGGCCCAGGGGAACCTTCAGGGCTTGTGTGAGGTAACGCCCCAGGTCGATGGACGAGCCTTTGAAGTTGACCACCCACGCCGGTTGCAACAGGGAGGGATCGGTGGGCCGGCCTCCAATTTCGTGCAGCACCCGGTCGGTGAAGCCCCAGCGCCCCGTGATCCACATGCGGGAGAAATGCACCTTGTATCGCGGCATGATTCCCTCATCGACACTGAGCGCGCGGTTGTCAATTGGGTGAAAATATCAACTCCGGCAGCCAGATCACCAACTCTGGAAAGATCATGACAATAGTCAATCCTATCAGTTGAAGCCCTACGAAGGGAATGATGCCCCGGTATATATGGCCGATCTTGATGCTTTCGGGCGCCACCCCCTTCAAGTAGAAGAGAGCGAATCCGAAAGGCGGCGTGAGAAATGACGTCTGCAGGTTGATGGCGACCAGCATGGCGAACCATAATGTCTGTTGATCAACGCTGGTGAACAGCCCCCCGAAATCCAAGCGGCCTACCACCGGGCCGAAGACCGGCAGCACGATCAACGTGATTTCTATCCAGTCGAAAAAGAATCCAAGCAGGAAGATCGTGCCCATCAGTACGAACAGGATTCCCCACGACCCGAACGGCAGGCCCAACAGGATCTTGTTGATCACTTCCTCGCCGCCGAGAGACCGGAAGACATAGCTGAAAGAAGTCGCCCCCAAGATGATCATAAATACCATGGAGGTGATCCGTGCCGTACGGAACGTGACGGCCTTTACGGTCGCCGGGTTCAAACGCCGATTCAGCCCCGCCAGCAGAATCGAGCCGAAAGCGCCCACGCCGGCCGCCTCGGTGGGAGTGGCCCATCCGAAGAAGATCGATCCCAGCACCAGGAAGATCAGGAACATCGGCGGCAGAAGTGTCCGCACGACCATGCGCGCCAATTGCATCATGGGCATGGCCGCTTCGCTACGGTCCATCATGGGCGCCAGATGGGGCCTCGCCAGGCAAATCGCGCCGATGTAGACCAAGTACAATCCGGAGAGGAGCAATCCGGGCAGGATCGCGCCCACAAAAAGGTCGCCCACCGATATGGAAAGCAGGTCGCCCATGATGACCAGCATGATACTGGGAGGGATGAGAATGCCCAGAGTCGCCGAGGCTGCGATGGTTCCCACCGCCAGTTCCTTTTGATAGCCCCGGTTCAGCATCGTGGGCAGGGCCAGGATACCCATCATCACCACCGAGGCACCGATGATGCCGGTCGATGCGGCCAGGATCGTGCCCATCACAGTTACTGCCATGGCCAGCCCGCCGCGGATGCGGGACAGGAGGATCTGCATCGTGTTGAGCAGGTCTTCGGCTACCCCGGATCGTTCCAACATGATCCCCATGTAGATAAACATAGGCACCGCGACCAGGAGCAGGTTCGACGCCGCAGTGCCCCACATTCTGAGGACGATGTTGTAAAATTCGATGCCGCGGAACACGCCGAACGTCATTCCCAGCAGGCCGAAGGCGATCGCGACGCCGGGCAGGACGAAGGCCACCGGGAACCCGGAGAACAAAAAAATGGCCAGGGCCAGGAACATCAATAAGGGAAGTGATTCCTGGAGTCCCATCAACGCCCTGTGGTTTGAGCTTGGGGATCGGTGGTTTGAGCCTGGTGATCGGCGATTACCACGATCTGTTTCAATGCGGTGGATATTCCCTGGAGCAATAAAAACACGAATCCCACGGGCAGCACCGACTTGATGATGTAGCGGTAGGGCAATCCGCCCGGCGCATCGGATATTTCGTTCAGGGCGAAGGAGTCCGCAACGAAGCGGAATCCCAGCACGATGATCAAGACGCAATAGGGAATGAGAAATACGACGCACCCCGCCAATTCGATCCAGGATTGCCAGTAGGGGGAGAGCCTCTGGCGGAACACATCGACCCGCACATGGGCGTCGTGGATATAGGCATATCCCGCGCAAAACATGAATAGCACCGCGTGAAAATGCCACTCCAGTTCCTGCAGCGTAACCGAACCCAGGGTAAAGAATCGGCGCGAGACCACGTCGAATATCGTGACGGCGATGATGGGAATTGCGATCCAAGCTGCCGTCTGGCCCAGCCAAGTGTTAATCTGGTCCAGGTTCTTAGAGATCTTTTTTAATAGTTCCACGTCCCGGTGCCCGGAATCCTCTTGCTGGTGAACCCAAAACGGGTAAGTCTGGCCACAGGGCAAACCAGTCCGTACCTACTAGCACCCAGGGTCTCGAACGGCAACCGAAGATCTTTGAACGGCAATCCAGGATCTTTGATCGGATACGCAGCATCTTTGAACGGCAATCGCCAAGGCGTTAATTTGGAATACGCAATATTGGCTTTCGACACATGGCCATCCAGGCGCGCATGAGAAGGCTGAAGCGAAGTCAAATCGCCACAGCATTTTGCAGCCGTAATTCCGCCGCTCGCGGCAGGATTCGGCCACCCCACCAGGAGCAGTGGACATGAAGATAGGATCTGGGCGGCCTTATTTAACAGGAATCGTTCCAACAGGGATCGTTCCAACAGGATTCGTTCCAACCGGGATCGTACTGGCGTTTACGGTTCTGATTGCAATATCAGCCCAAGGCGCGGAGCCGCTACATGGCTTGGCGGTCGGCGCACCCCTGAAACACGCGCAGGGTTTTTCTCATTTTCCTTATGCGGATCCCGACGCGGTCAAGGGCGGAAAAATCGTCTTATCGGCTATCGGCAGCTTCGACAAGCTCAACCCATTTACCCTCAAGGGCCGTGATCCCTTCATGCTGGCTACCCTGGTGTTCGAGTCGCTCACGGATGGCGCGCTCGATGAGCCCATCGCGGCCTATGGACTGCTGGCCCGCTCGATCGAGGTGGCCGGGGACGGCCTTTCCATGGTCTATCGGCTCCGCCCCGAGGCCCGCTTTTCCGACGGCACGCCGCTCACCGCCGGGGATGTGGCGTTTTCCCTGGACGTGCTGCGCTCCGAGGCGGCCAACCCCTTCTACCGCTACTATTACAGCGATATCGAAAAGATCGAGGTGGTGGACGCCCACACCGTCCGTGTCATTTTTTCCCGGGTCAATCCGGAATTGGCGCTGATCACCGGGCAGTTGCCCATCCTGCCCCGCCATTTCTATGGAGGCACGAAATTCGGCAGCGACTTCACCACCACGCCGGTGGGCTCCGGGCCCTACGTGGTGGCGGACTACGAATTCGGAAAATTCATCCGCTACCGGCGCAATCCAGACTATTGGGGCCGCGATATCAACGTGAATGTGGGCAAATACAACTTCGACGAGATCGTGGTGAAGTACTATCGCGATGATGTGGTGCGCCTGGAAGGGCTCAAGGCCGGCGAGTTCGACTTTCTCTTCGTCAACTCCAGCAAACAGTGGGCCGTCGATGTGGGCGGGAAGAAGTGGGACCAGGGGTGGGTGATCAAGGAGGCGGTAAAGCATTCCAATACCGCCGGCATGCAGGGCTTCGCCTTCAATATCCGCCGCCCTAAATTCCAGAACCGCGAGGTGCGCCGCGCCCTCGGCCTGGCCTTCGATTTCGCGTGGAGCAACCGTACCCTCTTTTACAATCAGTACACCCCCAACGATTCCTACTTCGACAACTCCGAGTTAGCGGCCGAGGGGCTGCCGTCCCAGGAGGAACTGGCGCTGCTTGAGCCTCTCCGGGAGCACCTGCCCCCGGCGGTTTTCACCGAGCCTATGGGAAACGCCGCACCGCCGGAGCGCAACGTCCGCGACCGGCTGCGTCAGGCAGTGCGACTGCTGAAGCAGGCCGGGTGGTCGGTTAAGGACGGCGTGCTCACCGAGGCGGCCACGGGTCGCGAGATGCGCTTCACCGTCACCCTGGTCACGCCTACTTGGCTGCGGATCGTGGAGCCTTACCTGTCGAATCTGAAGAAGCTGGGTGTCCAGGGCGAGATGAGGGTGGTGGACAATGCGATCTACGAGAGGATCGTGCGCACCAAGGATTTCGACGTCATCGTGGCCACCTTCGGCCAGAGCCAGTCGCCGGGCAACGAGCAGCGCGATTTCTGGCATTCCACCTCGGCGGACGAGGAGGGAAGCCGCAACGTGATCGGCATCAAGAATCCGGCCGTGGATGCCCTGGTCGATGCCATCATCATCGCCCCCAGCCGCGCAAAACTGGTCACCGCGACCCATGCGCTGGACCGGGTGCTCTGGCACGAGCACTACGTGGTGCCGCACTGGTATATCGCCGCGCACCGGATCACCTATTGGAACCGCTTTGCCTACCCCGAAACCTTGCCTCTCTACTTCAACCCCTTCATTCATCTGATGTTCTGGTGGGAGGAACCGGCTCGCGCCGAGGCGCTCGAGGCGGCGATGCAGGCCGATCGGCCCTTGACCCTGGCACGCTGACGCCCCATGTGGCCCTACATCACCAAACGCGTGCTGCTAATGATTCCCACGGTGGTGGGCATCGTGCTGATCAATTTTGCCGTGCTGCAATTCGTCCCGGGTGGCCCGGTGGAACGCATGCTCTCCCAACTCCGTTCCCATCAGATCGGCGGCGAGGCGGGCGCGGGCAGCGTGATGCTGGGACAGGACCAGCTGCGGCAGGCCGCATTGGGGCAGGAGCAGGTGGACTACCTGAAGCGGCTCTACGGTTTCGACAAGCCGGTGCACGTCCAGTTCGGCCAGCTGCTCGGCCGGTTGCTTACCTTCGATTTCGGCGAATCATACTATCACCACAAGGACGTGGCGGATCTGTTGATCGAAAAGCTGCCCGTTTCCATCTCGTTAGGCGGGTGGAGTTTTTTTCTGGTCTATCTGACGTGCATCCCCCTGGGCATCAGCAAGGCGGTGCGTGACGGCACGCCGTTCGATTCCTACTCCAGTGTGGTGATCCTGGTGATGTATTCCATCCCTGGATTCGTGCTGGGCATCTTCCTCATTGTCCTGTTCGGGGGCGGTTCGTTCTGGGCCGTCTTTCCCCTGCGCGGGCTCACGTCGGACGGATGGGAGGCCTTCAGCACCATGGGCAAGATCATGGATTACCTGTGGCACCTGGTGCTGCCCCTTCTCTGTTACGTCATCGGGAGTTTCTCGGTGCTGACCCTGCTCACCAAGAATTCTTTCCTCAACGAGATCAACAACGCCTATGTGCAAACCGCGCGGGCCAAGGGGCTCTCCCAGCACAAGGTGTTGTGGAAGCACGTCTTCCGCAACGCCGTCATTCCATTGATCCTGGGCTTTCCGGGCAGCTTTCTGGCCATGTTCTTCGCGGGCAGCATCCTCATCGAAACCCTCTTCTCTCTCGATGGCCTGGGGCTGCTCAGCTATGAGTCCATCATCAGCCGCGATTACCCGGTGGTCATGGCCACCCTATTCATCTTCTCCCTGCTCGCCGTGTTCAGCCAGCTGCTCTCGGATCTCTCCCTGATCCTGGTCGATCCGCGCATCAGCTTCGAGAGCGCGCCCCAATAATCGTGTCCAGAATGCTGATCCGCCTGCCCAGACCCAGCGACGAGACCCGCAAGCAGTGGCGCGCCTTCCGCCGCAGCCGGCGCGGCTATTACAGCCTGATCATTCTCTCGACGTTGGTGGTGGCGTCTTTGTTCGCCGAGGTGCTCAGCAACAGCAAGCCGCTGATCGTCCACTACGAGGGCGCTTACTATTTCCCCATCGTGCGCTCGTATACCGAAACCACATTTGGGGGCGACTTCGAGGTGGAGGCGGACTACCGCGACCCCTACATCCACAAATTGATCACTACCGGTGGCAACTGGGCGCTCTATCCCCCCGTGGCCTGGGACTACAAATCCATCAACTTCGAGCTCGATCAGCCGACGCCCAGCCCCCCCACCTTGGTGAACCTGTTGGGAACCGATGACCGGGGGCGCGACGTGCTGGCGCGCCTCATCTATGGATTTCGCGTCTCCGTGCTCTTCGGATTGGTTCTGGCGGTTATCGGCACTGCGCTGGGGATCGTGATCGGCGCCGTGCAGGGTTTTCTGGGGGGCTGGGTCGATCTGTTCGGCCAGCGGGGAATCGAGATCTGGGGCTCGATGCCCGAGCTTTATCTGCTCATCATCCTCTCCGCCACCCTCACCCCCTCCATCCCCCTGCTGATCGCCCTGCTCAGCCTGTTCGGTTGGATGGGGCTCAGCGTCTACGTGCGAGCGGAATTCCTCCGGGCGCGCAACTTCGATTACGTCAAAGCGGCCCGTGCCATGGGCGTGGGCAATTGGGCCATCATCACCAAGCATATCCTGCCCAACACCCTCACCCCGGTCATCACCTTCTTTCCCTTCCGCGTTTCCGGAGCCATCATCGGCCTCACCAGTCTGGACTTTCTCAACCTGGGCGTGCCCAGCCCCACTCCCTCCCTGGGCGAGCTATTGCGGCAGTCCAAGGCCAACGTGGAAGCATGGTGGATGTCCCTCACCACCTTCTTCGTCCTGGTGATGATGATCATCCTGATCAATTTCATCGGCGAAGCCCTGCTGAAAGCGTTCGACCCGAAAAGACGGGAGATGGGGGGGTAGCACCAAATACCGGTTGCTCCGCTGCCGCTAAGAATCTGTTTGCAGCAGAGGCCCGAAAGGGGCGCGTCCAGAAATCGCACCATTTTCCTAGAGATTTCCGCCCCGGTCTGATAGACGGACCTCACGGAGAATTACGGCTCATGGATTTGGAACTTCGAGGCAAGGCGGTATTGGTCACCGGCGGCTCCAAGGGCATCGGCTTCGCGGTGGCGGAGGGTTTCGCGGCCGAGGGATGCAGCCTGCACCTGGTGGCGCGAACCGAAGGTGACCTGGAGGCGGCCAAGGAGCGGCTCCAGGCCGCTTATGGAGTGGAGGTTCGGGTACATCCCATCGATCTCAGCCGAAAGGATTCCGTCAGGCTTCTGGCTCAGGCTTGCGGCGATGTGGACATCCTGGTGAACAACGCGGGCGCCATCCCCGCGGGTGACCTGGAGAGTATCGGCGAGCCGCGCTGGCGGGAAGCCTGGGACCTCAAAGTGTTCGGTTACATCAACATGACGCGGGAATACTACCGGCGCATGAGGGAAAAAGATGGGGGTGTCATCGTCAACGTGATCGGGCTGGCCGGAGAAAAGGTGGATGCGGGCTACATCGCCGGCTCCGCGGGCAATGCCTCGCTGATGGCCTTCACGCGGGCCGTCGGCAGCACTAGCATCGATCGCGGTGTGCGCATCCTCGCGGTGAACCCCGGCGCCGTCGAGACCGGCCGCATCGTGACGATTTACAAAACCAAGGCGGAGCGGGAATTCGGTGATCCGTCGCGCTGGCGTGATTACCTCGATGCCCTGCCCCTCAAACGACCGGCGACGCCACGGGAGGTGGCCGACGTGGTGGTCTTTCTAGCGTCCGCCCGCGCAGCTTACATGAGCGGCTCCGTAGTCACCATCGACGGTGGGCTGGCCGCCCGTGGGTCGGTCTGAACCGGGTTATAAAAATTGGTTTGGTGCAATGGTATGGCAAGGTAATCCGAAAACTGATGAGTATTCACTCGTTGCGGCATCGCCGCATCGCGCAATCTCACGTCGCCGCATTGCAGGTCATGTGAATCTTGCCGCTGCCCTGTCCGATGGATGTACCCTGGCAATGGAGCGGCCCATTCATCTTGGCCAATTAATTTGGATTTGAATTCACCTGTTGCAAAGGAGAAACGAAATGATACGCGCAACCATGATCATGTGTCTGACCCTGCTGCTTCTAACCGGCGTCCACGCATTGGCGCAGCCCAAGCAGGACCATCCCAAGAAAGTCTATGTGACCCCGCAGGGGCGCTTGTATCTGCCCCATGGCGCGGATATCTATCTGCGGCTGGCGCTCTCGCCGGCGAATAACGCGGAATCGTTTTTGCTGCTGAACAAGGCCACCCTGGACAAAGGGGGCGCCCCCCAGCCCTTCCATTATGAAGGCCATGGGGAACACTCGCTGCTGCACCCCCGGAAGAACTGGAACGAGCAGAGCAGCAAAATTCCAGCGTTGACCGACGTCTTTCTGGTCAACGTGGATGCGATAGCGCCCGATACCAAGGCCAGCGCTACGGAGGCGCGGCATGTGGTGAACAACAGGCGGACCATCTTCGGCAAACCGGTCACCCTTTCCCTGGTAACCAGCGACGCGGATTCCGGTGTCGACCAGACCTATTACTCCATCGACAGCCGGCCCTTCGCTCCTTATAGATCCGGGCTCGATTTCAGCATCGACAGCAATTTCACGGTCAGCTTTTACGCAGTGGATAACGTGGGCAACGCCGCCAAGGTCGTGAAGAAATTGTACGCCATCGACTTGACGCCGCCCACCACGACCCATTCCATTGAGCGGTACGTGCTGCGCGATATCCTCTCACCCCGCGCCGTGATCGACATACAGTCCCGCGATGTGAAAGCCGGGGTCGCGGTCGTCTACCAAAAAATCGACGGCAGCAAGGACACGAAGTACGTAATGGGAAAACCGCTCAAAGTGGACAAGCTCGAGGAAGGGGACCACGTGCTGGTCTATCACGCGACGGATCGGGTCGGCAACGCGGAGTCTTCCACTACGTATCGATTTTATCTGGACCGTACGCCGCCCAAAGTGGTTCACGCGATCCAAGGGGACCAGCACAAAGGCGACCGGCTGTACGTATCGGAGCGAACCCGCTTTCAGATGACGGCCACCGACAACAAGGCCGGCGTGAAAGAGACCCGCTACAAACTGAACGGCAAGAAATCTGTGCTCTATACCAGCCCTTTTGGGCTATCCAAACGCAAGCGTGACCATACCATCGTCTATTTTGCCTTCGATGGTGTGGAAAACAGGAGCGACATGACGGAGTTCAAGGTGACCCTGGACGTGAAACCGCCCCAGGCGGACCTCAAGTTCGGCGGGGAGCACTATTTCAACCGGAGCATTCACTACGTCACCAGCGCCACCGATATCGGCCTGACGGTGAAGGACGATCTGTCCGGCGTCCAGAGTTACAATTTCGTGCTGGACCGGATTGCACTGGCGGCCATGACGCAAACGTTCCGCATCGATAAGGAAGGAGCGCACGATCTGGTCTACTTCGCCACGGACAACGTGAATAACCGCACACCGGATCACCCCGCCAAAATATTCGTGGACAATACTGCGCCGGAGATCTTCGCCCACTTCAGCGTGGCCAGCATCGGCGCCCCGGCGCGGGCTGACGGGTCGGGCGGCGCCTACCCCTTGAAAACCCTTCTCTACCTGGCCGCGACCGACTTGCACGCCGGCGTGCGCGAGATCACCTATAAAATCAACAAGGATAAAGCGAACAAATACGAAAAGGCGATTCGGCTGACAGAGCCCGGGCAATACACGGTTGCCGTCACCTCCGTCGACAACGTCGGCAATACGAGCAGGCGCAGCATCAAATTCGATATTCGGGCCGAGTAAGCCACGAGTTGGGCCAGGAGGAAATCGGGCCCGCGTCGCGGAGCTTTCCCTTTTGCACTTTCTGGGTGGGGGTCTTGAGGAGCGCCTCCACGCGATGCCCCTTACCCACGCCGAGCTCCGTCAGGCCATTGGCCACGCGATTGGCCGTGGCGCCGGCCTGGGCGAAGGTGAGCGGTTCGCCATTGCGGAATTGCAAAAAAGGGGATTTCACGATGAGGGGCAATAGAAATGCATTCGGCAAGCGCATGCCGCCGAAGAGCATACCCATGCAAAACCCGGATGCGCGCGGCATGCCAGGGCGGCGGCATGATGAGCCATGATCTTCGATCCCATTCTTTCTCCTGAACGAATCGCGGCCGCCCGCAGGGCCGGATCGTGGCACGACCGGCTGATCACGGACTACCTGGACGACGCCGTACGCAGCGCTCCCGATCGGGTGGCCATCGTGGATAGGAGCGGCAACGGAGGGGAATCAGTCACCCTTTCCTACCGGTCTCTTGCGCGCCAGGTCAATCGCATCGCCGCAGGGCTGGTGTCGCTGGGGGTGCGGCAAAACGACGTGGTGGCGTATCAGTTGCCCAACTGCTGGCAATTCACGGCGTTGTCCCTGGCCTGCGTCCGCATCGGTGCCGTGGCCAATCCGCTGATGCCCATTTTCCGCCATCGCGAGCTGGCGTTCATGCTGAGTCATGCCGAGGCCAAGGTGGTGGTGGTGCCGCGCCGGTTTCGCGGGTTCGACTATCCGGCGATGATGGCGGAGCTCCGCGAACAGTTGCCGGCCCTGGAGCACGTCCTGGTTGTCGGGGGGGACGGAGCCCAAGCCTTCGAGGCGCGGCTGCTGCGGGAGGAGACCGATGGCAGCGCTGATGCCGGTGACGAAGATCCGGGCCAGGGGTTCGCCGCCCGCCGGCCCGGCCCCAACGACGTCACCGAATTGCAGTACACGTCCGGCACTACCGGCGAACCAAAAGGGGTCATGCACACCGCCAACACCCTCGTTGGCACGATCCTGCCGTTCATCGGGCGGCTGGGACTGGGAAGCCGGGACGTGGTGCTGATGGCGTCGCCCATGGCCCATCAGACTGGATTCCTGTACGGGCTGATGATGCCCATCATGCTGGGCGCCAAGGCTGTCTTGCAGGACGTGTGGTCAGCCGAGCGTGCGCTGTCTCTGATCCAGGAGCAGCGGGTGACCTTTACCATGGCGGCCACGCCCTTCCTGGCGGACCTCACCGAGTCACCGGCCCTGGGGAGCTACGACCTTGCATCGCTCCGCATCTTTCTCACCGCCGGCGCGCCCATTCCACGAGTGTTGGTGCGGCAAGCCACCGAACGCCTGCGGGTGCACGTCGTTTCGGCCTGGGGCATGACCGAGAACGGCGCGGTAACCACCACCAAACTGGACGACCCACCCGAAAAGACGTTCGCCACCGACGGCTGTTGCCTTGCGGGCATGGCCGTGCGTGTCGTGGATGACGGCGGCAGGCCCCTGCCGCCGGGTGGCGAGGGGCGGCTTCAGGTGCGGGGGGCGTTCAATTTCGTGGGCTACCTCAAGCGGCCGCAGGCCTACGCCGTGGACGCCGGCGGCTGGTTCGAGACCGGCGACCGGGCGCGCATGGATGAGCAGGGATACATCCGCATTACTGGGCGCGACAAGGACATCATCATCCGCGGCGGCGAGAACGTGCCCGTGGTGGAGGTGGAACAGATGCTGTACCGTCACCCCGCCATCCAGGACGCCGCCATCGTGGCCATGCCCGACGAGCGTCTGGTAGAGCGGGCCTGCGCCTATGTCGTACCCCGCGAGGGACAGACCCTCACCTTCGGCGAGCTCATCGCGTATCTCGCCGGACAGCGCATGGCCAAACAATACCTCCCCGAACGGCTGGTACTGATCGAAGAGATGCCGCGTACCCCCAGCGGCAAGATCCAAAAGTTCCGCCTGCGCGAAATGGCCCGCAACCTGGGCCCCGCATAGCCCGACGCATCACACCAACGCGACGAGTCCCGACCGGGAAACCGGGTCGCTCATTCACAAAAGGCCGGCCAATTTGGCCGCACCGCGCCATTGACTTTTCTCCACTGAAATCCAATTCTACTTTCCATCCCCTACACCCTGGTAAATCCAGTGGATCCCTGCTAAAAATCGTCGTGGCGAAATCCCTTTCTCCTTAGCATCCTAATGGATTGATACAATAAGAAGAATACAGAATTTTGCCTCCTCTTTCATGAACTATACAGGATAAGTAGGCACGGAATCAGCATCGCTGTTGTGACCCGAAATATTTGGAGGTTGAACCTGATTTAAGGGGAACCATTGTGCTGACAAGACAAAAGGCGGTGCTGTACCTGCTACAGGGGGCCCTACGACCACTATCACCAATCGAATTCGTGAAGCTCGTGTTCCTCCTTCGCCGGGAAACGGTTCTTGAGAAAGATCCCAGCTTTTACGATTTCGTTCCCTACAAGTACGGCCCGTTCTCATTTTCGCTTTATCGGGAGCTCGATAGCCTTCGACAGTATGGGTATGTCACGTCGGAGAAGGATCGGATTTCGCTGTGTAACCGAAACCTGGAGTTGACCAAAGAGAAGACACGGGAGCTACCGGCCAAAGTTCGGAACGCTGTAGAATTCATTCTCGGTCGCTATGGAAAACTAGAGCAGGATGCCCTCGTGCGAAGTGTCTACAGGAGGTATCCGTGGTTCGCACTCAACAGCGAGTTGCCCGAGCGTCGCCTCGCCTCGGTCAAACGCCCCAAGAAGGCGTCGCTTGCCGTTTACACAGCGGGGTACGAGGGCAGGTCTGTTGATGCCTTCTTCAACGACCTCATGCAGCGGGGCCTACGTGCTGTGGTCGATGTACGAAGCAACCCGATCTCACGCAAGTACGGATTCGGGGGCGCAAGGTTCGCCGAACTTTGCAACAAGGTTGGCTTCCAGTATCACCACCTACCGTCCTTAGGTATTCCCAGCACCGCCCGGGCGGGTTTGGGTAGTTTCGACTCGTACCAGCTTCTGCTCACGCAATACGAGCAGGTCATGTTGCCTGAGCGTTCGACCGATCTGGAGGAGGTCGGCACTCTCATGCTCCAGCAGCCCTCGGTTCTGGTCTGCTTCGAGAGAGATGCCAGCTTTTGCCATCGCAGTCGATTGGCAGGGGCTGTAGCAAACGCAATCGGTTTAGACGTGGTTCACCTATGACAAATGGTGACGGCGGAAAGCAGAAGCTTAAAGTGCTTGTTACTGTAAAGACGTATCCGATACCGTCGGCGATGTACGATGAACTGGTATGCACCGCCGGAGTGACGGAATCGGGGGATTTCATCCGTCTTTACCCCATCAACTTTCGAGACTTGCCGTTCAGTCAGCAGTTTAAAAAGTACCAGTGGATCGAACTCGTCGTGGAAAAGCACACGGGACGGGACGTGCGGAAGGAAAGCTACAGACCGGATTCCGACTCGATTCAACCCCTGGGGGAACCGATCAAGCCCAATCCAGGTAATTGGGCCGAGCGTGCACGTTATGCGCTCGCCAAGAAGGCTCGGTCGATGGAGGACCTATACGACCAACAGGAAGCAGACCGGACCTCACTAGGCATATTCAAGCCGAAGAAGGTGCATGACCTCATCATTACGCCGGACGATCCTGAGTGGAAATCTTCGTTTAAAATGGCGCTTCAGCAGGTCCGCCTGTGGGAGACTCGCACCGCGAGCAAGGAGCCTCCCCGCAAGGTTCCCTTCAAGTTCCACTACCACTTTGAGTGCGACGATCAGCGGTGCAAGGGCAACCACCGTATGATGATCGAGGACTGGGAAGTCGGTGCTCTTTTCTGGAGGCAGGTAGACAAAGGTGCTTCCCATGAAGAGGCTGCGGCATCCGTGAAGCAGAAGTTCCTGGATGAGCTGTGCGGGCCTGATAAGGATACCTACTTCTTCGTGGGGACGATCCTTGCTTATCCGAAAACGTGGGTGGTGATCGGTGTGTTCTGGCCGAAGATTCAACACGATGATGAATCAAGTAACGCACAGATGAATCTTTTCGACGAGGAATAAGGGAAGCGCCCTATGGTCCGTTAAGCCTCTCCTGCGCTTGACCCCTGGCGCTTTCGGTCAATTCGAATCCTGAAATAATTCACGACGATACCGCTTGGGCGGCGGTGGGCTCGTTGGCTTGGGGCGCGGTGCTGCCATCGCCGGCAACCGTCGTGCGGTGCATGATGCGGCGGTAGCGGCTTTTGTCGAAAGGCAGGCCACGGTGCAACACCATGCGGTTGTCCCAAATCACCAGATCGTTCACCCGCCATCGGTGGCGGAAGATGAATCGGGGCTGGATCGTCCATTGGCGCAGGGCCTCGATCAGCGCCCGTCCCTCCTCGGTGGGCCAGCCGATCACGTGGGAACAATGGGACCCGGTGTAGAGACTCTTGCGGGCGCTACGGGGATGGGTGCGGATCAAGGACTGCCGCACCGGCGTCCAGTCCGCCTTATCGTTTTCATTGAAGATGTCACCCGTGTTGACCGATCGTGAATAGACGATGCTGTGTTCGCAGACCAGCTCCCGCAGATCGTCCACGGTGATTCCTTTTCCGTTGCCGGGCCAGGTGTCGTAAGCCGCCCGCGCATCGGCGAATTCCGTATCACCGCCTTCCGGGGGCACTTCCCTGCCGGAAAGCAGGGAATAATTGGCGGGCACGGGCTTGAAGGAAGAATCGGTGTGCCAGTACTCGTTGCCCGTGTTGAACACCACCTTCTTGTGGTCCGCCGGCAATAGGGTTCCCTCGAAGCTGACGTTGGAGATGTCCGAAATTTCCGGGCGAAACCGGTTATGGTACTGATCGAGCTTCATGGAGATTTCCAATCGGCCGAATCGCTCGCTGAAGGCCACCTGCTGGTCGTCATCCAGGGGCTGTCCGCGAAAGATCAGCACCGCAAAGCGGTCGCTCGCCTCCTGGATTGCGGCGAACGTATCGCCGGGCAGGGGACGGTTCAGTTCCACACCGCTCACCTCCGCCGCGAACCCCGGCGTGAGTTCCTTCACCTCGATCGGCATCGCGCACCTCCAAAATCTGAGAATGCTCTCAAGTATATTGCAAGCCTATGCCAGAAGCCTATGCCAGAAGCCCATGTCATAACAAAGCGTAGTATAAATTGCCATATTCATTCCTAAATTTCCCAATAGCGCATGAGACTCATCTTCGCGCAAGACTCGGAGTTTTTCTTTCAACCCAATTGCAAGCATTTTTGGAGTTTGAAAAGCATTTGTCGAAGGACGTACTATGGGATGGGTTTTAGTCTTCTTTTCGGCTCGCCTCGCCAAGGCACACGATAACCGAAGCCCGGTTCAGCGCGATCTGCCAATTCTATCAATGTTGGCCACCAGCGCACTAACCGCCATGCTTGCTCATTATGAGGTGCCTCTCCCCATTGCTTTGCAAAGAAGAATCCGATTATCCCTTTCTGTCTCCAAGCGTCTCGCTGAAGCTTTAGTTTTCTTAGATTGTCATCACGCGTCAGCAGCACCCACTGGTATTTTGAGTCAAGTTGCGCAATCCATTTCTCGTCGTCTACGCCTTGAAATCCAAGATCAGCTACAATATGTTGAACTGAATCGCCCTCTCTCTCACACAACGGCAAGAGCATTTGTACAAAGCGATGAGAAAAACACTCATCAAGCAAAAAATTCACGCCGCTGAATGCTGGCGGTGAAAAGAAACCGCTTGGCGTATCGCCTCCGTTCCAATCCCATACCAGTAGGCAACGTTCTCGTATGTGCCTTCTGCCTTATAAGCACCAAAAACGAAATTTGTGCTTAATCTCGTTCCCTCGATCACTGGCGCCCCAAACAACACCCTTGGATTGATCACTATATTCGGGTGCCCGTCAATATCCGGATACCATTTGCCTACAATGTCTCCTTCAAAGATCAATCCTTTCTCTAAAGCGGGGAGTGTCGTTTCGTAGAAGATTGTTTGACGGCTTCCGGATAGCTCAATGAATAAAGGGCGCCCTTCATCATCATGTAATTGAGTAATGAGATCTCTGCCAATTACAAATACGGTGCGACTGGAAAATGGATACCTCTTTCCGAGTATATTTCCAAGCTCAGTAACCGCATTGCGAATCTTTTTCAAACTTATATTGTATTCTCTGAGCGCATTAACAAACCGGATTTCCAAAAGATCGTTAAATCCCATGGTAATCATGCCATCTACTCTTGGCGTCTCAGGCTGCCAAATAGGCTCTTTTGACCTTTTCTCACCGGATAATGAATAGGAATATCCTCTCATCCACCTGCTGATCCGCTGAGGATGGATGTGTGTAAGGCGTGACACATCGCCAACCGTATATAGACCAGTATTGAACAAATTCACCACGTTTTCATCAGTACGGCTCATTCTAAATCCTTTTTTTCAATTCATTTTCCAGTGCGCTTCCGCCGCTTTCTTCGCAATGGCTTATCGATCTGCGTTTGAGACAACCCTCGCACTGGCAGCGGCCCCGGCTAATCCGCTACGATGGTGGCCTGACGGTTGAACTTCGGCATCCTCTCCAATGGCAATTTAAAATACCTTATGACCATTAGCGATCGAATCGGCCGGCTCTTTTCCCTTTTGGGCTCGCGTGGCATGATTCTATATTTTTCAGATGTGGCAGGAACGCTGCTCAGTAGACAGTTATGATAATAATCCCAAAATAGAGGATAATTGTCTATTTCATAAAAATTACCCACGATTTTAAACTGAGACTCATCTTCGCGCAAGACTCGGAGTTTTTCTGTCGACCTGCTATATTGAGCATTTATCGGGATGAATGCCCGAGGCGGCTGATGCGACGCGATGGGGCCGGTGACGGGCCAAAATTGTGCATGACGTTCGTCGCTACGGAGTGTGCGGACGAGTGCTGGATGGGCTGACGATTCGGGAAGAAATGGGCGACAGCTTTGGCAAGATTTTTCGCATCTCCACTTGGGGAGAATCCCACGGTGGCGGGGTGGGTGTCGTGATCGACGGTTGCCCGGCGGGGATCGAACTGAGCGAAAGCGACATCCAAGCCGATCTGGACCGGCGGCGCCCCGGCCAAAGCCGGATCACGAGCCAGCGCAAGGAGCCGGACCGGGCCACGATTCTCTCCGGCGTCTTCGAGGGACGCACATTGGGGACGTCCATATTGATCATGGTGCGCAACGAAGATGCCCGTCCCCAGGCCTATGAGGAGATGAGGGATCTCTACCGTCCCAGCCACGCTGATTTCACCTACGAACAGAAATATGGCCTGCGCGATTGGCGCGGGGGGGGGCGTGCCAGTGCCCGGGAAACCGTGGGCCGTGTGGCTGCCGGCGCGATCGCGCGTAAAATTCTGACTGATGCTTTCGGCGTGACCACCGTCGCTTACGTGGCCGAGGTTCACGATATCGCAGGCGAAATCGATCCGGCGCGGGTCACCGCGGAGGCCGTGGAGGCTAACGATGTCCGCTGCCCGGATCCCCAAGCGGCCGAACGCATGATCGCCCGCATCGAAAAGGTGCGCAAGGCGGGAGACAGCGTGGGAGGTATCGTGGGCGCGATCGTGCGCGGTTGTCCCGCAGGACTGGGTGAGCCGGTGTTCGATAAGCTCACCGCCGATCTGGCCAAGGGCCTGATGTCCTTGCCGGCTACCCGGGGCGTGGAATTCGGCATCGGGTTCGCGGCCACTCGCATGACCGGCTCGACCCATAACGACGAATTCGAAAAACGGGACGGCCGCATTCGCACCGTGACCAACCGCTCGGGAGGAATTCAGGGCGGAATCAGCAATGGTGAGGACATCTTGTTGCGGGTCGCTTTCAAACCCACGGCCACCATCAACCACCCCCAGCGAACGGTAACCCGCGACGGCGAACCTGCCGAGCTGCGCGCGAAAGGGCGCCACGACCCTTGTGTATTGCCCCGAGCGGTGCCCATGGTGGAAGCGATGATCAACCTGGTCTTGCTGGATCACATGTTGCGCTGCGTGACCAACAAAAATATCGATATGCTTGCGAAAACGGTCGCGTCCCGCCCTTTATGATCAACTACTATGAGACTCTGAGACTCGACCCATCGGCCGATGCCGAGGATATCAAGGGTGCCTACCGCCAACTGGCCAAGCGCTTCCATCCGGATGTCGCCGGTGGCGATCCGGTGCGCTTCGCCAGGATTTGTGATGCCTACGAGGTGCTGTCCGACCCCAACCGGCGTAAGAGGTTCGATGGGGTGTTTAGGGCTTCCCAGGCCGATCAGGAATTCAACCCGCGTGGGCGCGGCTTTCGCCCACCCCGGCCTGCGCGGCCTGCGCAGCCCAGGGGACTCGGTCCGCCCTTTACGCGTCTCATGTCACTCACCGTGGAACGGGGCGGCCGGTTCATGATGGAAGGCTTGACGGGCAAATTCGTCATCGATCCGACGCACAAAAACGCACTTTGGGAGACGACCCTGCGCAAATTCGGAGACGTCGACCGCCAGGCGCTGGCGCGCAAGGTGATTCAGATTCGCTTGAAGGGTCCGCGGGAAGTCGTGCGCAAGCTGCGGCCTGCAAAGGTCGATTACGGTGTCCAGTTCAAGGGCAGGGGCTCGGCGATTTTTGGAGAGGACGCGTTCGGGGCCGCCTTCGATGAAATCGGTTCGGCGTCTGTGTTCAATAATCCGCATGTCTCCGATCTGCACCAGATTATTGACGCCAAAATCGAATTGGAGGCTACAGTGCCCGAAGGCGTCCCGATCTACTTATACGATATGTCGGGAGATATTGCCGTGGGCGACCAACTAAGTGAATTGTTCGCCGATCTCGATGGTGCCGCATCGCTCAAGGCGGGCCGGATTTCCTCAGCCGATATCACCCTCAGGGGTGCGAGCAAAGCCCACATCACGCATTTGATGGGAAGCGGGGATTTGATCGTACTGGGCGCCGGAAAGCTTCTGGTAGGGGGCAAAATCGACCGGCTGCGCGTGGTCGTCGAGCAGGAAGCCCACGTCGAGGTGATCGGTACCGTGGCCGCTCTTCAGGCGTCGGTCAGTGGAAGAGGCTACCTCCACGTCAAGGGTACGGTGGATGTCGCGCACTGCGATGTTCGCGCAGGCGGATATGCCAAGATGGCCAAGGTGACGCATTCACTGACCGGAAGCCGATCCGGCGGCGCGGCGCTGGACGTATTGGAGCCGCCCCCCAACGGAAATAGATCGGCCACGTCGCAATTCGGATTCCGCTAGCCCCCCGATCCTCAGACCGGCACCATGGGATCTTGAACCGCCGCGGCACCGGGGCCATCTACTTTTACGATTTCCTTATCCCTGGGGATCGCCGGGCGGGAAAGCCTGAATCCCTTGCATATGCGGCGGCCGGAAAAAATCCGCCGCGAAGTACCGGGCCTGCCCTATGAAGCGAATTTGGCTGGTGAGCCTGCCGTTGCTACTGGCCGTGGGATGCGGCCGTCCAGAACCGGGCTCGGTGCAGGTGCCGGCGCGTGTGCTCTATTTCGAGGCGTCGTCGTTGGAAGATCAGGAGGTGTTGAGCATCGCAACGGAGAGGCTACAGACCCTGATCGACGAGAATCCGGGCACCCGGCTGGCCATATTTGCCCATCTGAGACTGGGCGACATTTACTCCAAAAATAGTGATTGGGACGAGGCCGAAACGAGCTACAGGCTGTTCTTGACCCTCAATTCCAACAGCCATCTCACCTCTTATGCCCTGTACCGCCTGATGCGGGTGAATTTCGAGAAAAGCCTGACGGGACTTTTTTTCCCGGCGCGTGAGGTGGACCGTGACATGGAACCCAATCGGCAACTGATGCTGGAATTCAAACGGTTTTTCCTGCTCTACCCCAACAGCATCTATATGGATGAGGCCTCTCCACTGCACCGGGCGGCTCGAGAAATGTTGGCGCGCTACGAGTTGATGGTGGGAGATTTCTACATGAAGCGGGAAAGCTTTCATTCGGCGATCGGACGGTATCTTTACATGTTGCGAAACTTCCCGGAATATCCTGAATCTCATGTCGTGCTGAAGAAATTGATCGACGCTTACCGTTCCAACCGGCAGGAGGAACTGGCCCGGGAAATGGAACGGATTTACGATCTCCGTTCTAGCGGCGATGTGACCTGGGGAGATAATTCTTATTTGCGGGGCATCGGCTACCGTTCATTGCCCATAGAGATTCAAGCGCATATTGCGGGGGTGGCTGGGTGAACCCCCGGGATGAGGACTGGCTGGCTTTGACATTGGTCGAGGACGTCGGGCAGAAGACGATCCGTCGCCTGCTGGACGCTTTCGGCGGCATCGTCCCCCTGCTGGCAGCCGCACCTGACCAGATCTGCCGGGCGAGCGGCGTTCGCCCGGAAATCGCGGCCCGCATCAGCAGGGCCAGGAACGTGCAGGCATTTCAAACCGAAAAGCGCTTGGTCGGCGAACGAGGCATCAGCCTGATCAGTATCGAAGACGAGCGTTACCCCGACTTATTGCGGCAAATCGCAGTGCCGCCGCCATTGCTTTATTGCCGGGGCGAGGTGCCCTTCCCCGCAGGAGTCTACTTGGCGGTTGTCGGCACGAGGCGTTGCACACAATACGGCAAGACGGCCACCCGCCGTCTGGTCGCCGATCTTGCCGCTCTGGTACCTGACCTGGTGATCGTGAGCGGTTTGGCACGGGGGATCGACACGGTGGCGCACGAACAGGCGCTGGCTTCCGGCGCCAAGACAATCGCAGTGCTGGCCGGCGGCCTGTGCGACATTTATCCCCCGGAAAATCGTGAGTTGGCCGAGCGAATTGCCGATCAAGGAACCCTGGTCACCGAATTTCCGATGGCCGTGCCGCCGCTGGCCAAAAATTTTCCGATCCGCAACCGGGTGATCAGCGGATTCTCGGCGGGTACCGTGGTGACCGAGGCCGGCGAAAAAAGCGGCGCCTTGATCACGGCCGGCTTTGCGCTCCATCACAACCGCGAGGTATTCGCGGTGCCCGGCAATATAGACCTGCCGCACCACGCCGGCACCAACAGGCTGATACAGAGAAATCAGGCCAAGCTGGTGCGCGACGCGACCGATATTCTGGACGAGTTGGCCATCGCCCACCCGCCGCGGCCCATGCAACTCGATTGGCTCAGTCCCACCGATGGAGAAGCCGCGGCGGTCGGTGCCGCGCCGCTCTCGGAGGACAAACGAAAAGTGGTGGAAATGCTGCGGGATGCGCCCCTCCATCCCGACGACTTATCGGAAGCGGTTGCCATGCCGGTGGAAAAGCTGTTGAGTCTATTGCTGGAGCTTGAACTTTCAGGTGAGATTTGCCAGACCTCTGACAATCAGTACGGAATTCCCTAGTCGAGGGAGCGGGCGGAACCATCAGCAAGATAAAGACGTAGATTAGGTAGAAAAGGATATCGCAAGGAAACCTCGCCATGCCAAAATCGCTGGTCATTGTCGAATCTCCCACCAAGGCCCGGACGCTCGCCCGCTTTCTGGGATCCGACTTCGTGGTGGAATCCAGCATCGGCCACATCCGGGACCTGCCCGAATCGGCCAAGGAAATCCCCGCCGATCTGAAAAAAGAACCTTGGGCCCGGCTGGGGATAGACGTCGAAAATGGGTTCAAGCCCCTATACGTCATCTCCGCGGACAAGAAAAAACAGATCGCCAAACTGAAGCAGGCACTGAAGGGGGTCGACACCCTTTACCTGGCCACGGACGAGGACCGGGAAGGGGAATCGATCAGTTGGCATTTGCGGGAGGTGCTGAAACCCAAGGTGCCGACCCGGCGGCTGGTGTTCCACGAGATCACCAAAGAAGCCATCGAAAGGGCGCTCAATACTACCCGGGACATTGACGACCGCTTGGTCACCGCTCAGGAAACGCGCCGCGTTCTGGACCGCCTTTACGGATACGAGATCTCCCCGCTGCTGTGGCGCAAGATCGCACCCCAGCTATCGGCGGGCCGCGTGCAGAGCGTCGCGGTTTTCATCGTGGTGCGGCGGGAACGGGAGCGGATGGCGTTTCGGGCCGCGTCCTATTGGGACCTGCAGGGAGCCTTCGCGGGTTCTTCCGGCGAGAGCTTCGCCGCCCAATTGATTTCGATCGACGGAAAGCGGCTGGTCTCCGGCAAGGATTTCGACGATCGCACGGGTCTGTTGCGCCAATCGGATCGCAAGCTGATTCATCTGGACGAAAATGCGGCCGTGTCGTTACGCGAGGATTTGGCACAGGCCGACTGGCGTGTGATCAAAGTAGAGCGCAAACCCTACACTTCCCAGCCCCAACCCCCGTTTACGACGAGCACCCTGCAGCAGGAGGCCGGCCGCAAGCTGGGCTTTACGGCGCGGCAGACGATGGGGGTGGCCCAGGCCCTTTACGAGCAGGGCTTCATTACCTATATGCGCACCGATTCGACCACCCTGTCCGACGAGGCGTTACGCAGCGCCAGAAGCCAGATTCGTTCCCTGTATGGGGATCAATCGCTGCCCGCCGAACCTCGTGTGTACCGCACCAAGGTGAAAAATGCCCAGGAGGCCCACGAGGCCATTCGGCCCTCGGGCGACATTTTCCGTCTTCCTGAAAGCCTGCGCGGCGAACTGGAATCACGGCAGTTTCGGCTCTACGAGCTGATCTGGAAACGTACGGTCGCCAGCCAAATGGAAGATGCCCGGGGGCAGCGGGTCACCTTGCAGGTGCAGGGCGGCGACGCGGTCTTCCAGGCCACGGGGCGCACCATCGAGTTTCCCGGATATTTGCGCGCCTATGTGGAGGGATCCGACGATCCGCAGGCCGAATTGAGCGACCAGGAAAAAGTGCTCCCCTCCCTTTCCGAAGGGGAGCACTTGAACTGCAATTCGCTGGACACAACAGAGCACCACACACAGCCCCCGGCTCGCTTTACCGAGGCCTCGCTGATCAGGGAACTGGAAAAGGAGGGTGTGGGGCGCCCCAGCACCTATGCTTCAATCATCGACACCATTCTCCGCCGCGAGTACGTTTCCAAAAAAGGCAGCGCACTGGTTCCGAGCTTTACGGCATTCGCCGTTTCGCGCTTGCTGGAGCAGTATTTCGGAGACCTGGTGGATATCCGCTTCACGGCCCGCATGGAAGATGTCCTGGACGCGATATCAAATGGCGAGCGGGAATCCCTGCCCTATCTGAAATCCATTTATTTCGGCGACGATCAGATTGAGGGGTTGAGCACGCTCATCAAGGTGGAAATCGATCCACGCGAAGTATGCACAATTCCCCTGGCGATCGACTCCCAACAGCGGCAAATGAACGTGCGGGTGGGCAAGTACGGGCCTTACCTGGAACGAAACGGCGACCGCGCATCGCTCCCCGCCGATCAAGTGCCCGATGAACTCACGGCGGAAGTGGCCGAAGCGCTCCTCGACAAAGGGAACGAGCCCACGGTGCTGGGCACTGACGAAGAGACGGGAAAAACCATCTACGTAAAAACCGGCCGTTACGGACCCTACGTGCAACTCGGCGATAACGACGAAAACGACGATACCGACGAGAAGCCCAAGATGAAATCCCTGCTGCCTGGGCAGACGCCCGATTCGATCACCCTGGAGGATGCCAAGAATCTGTTGTCATTGCCACGAACCGTAGGCATCGATGCGGATACCGATGAGGTGATAGTCGTAGACCTTGGGCGCTACGGACCTTACGCCAAGCGGGGCAACGACAGCCGCACCCTGGCCAACGCCGAAGCCTTATTCGAAATCACCCTCGACGAGGTCAAGGCCCTGTTTCTCCAGCCCAAGAGCGTTCGTCGGGGTCAGTCGGCCGTTGTACGTGAAATGGGCCCGCACCCTGAATCTGAGGCGCCCATCCGGCTCATGGCCGGTCGCTACGGACCCTACGTAACCGACGGCGAGATCAACGCGTCGCTCCCCCGCAACGCAGATCCGGATGCTCTGGATCTCGCCGGCGCTGTGCAACTCCTGGCCGAACGGGCCGCACGGGGACCGGCCACGCGCAAATCAGGCCGGCGTGCCGCATCCGTCAAATCAAGCAAACCCAAGGTTTCGGCAGCCAAGCCCGCGTCCAGGATCAAGAAAGCCCGAACCGGTGCCGCGGCCAAATCCGCATCGAAGTCCGCAAACCGGCCTGCCAAGAAACCGGTTCTCCGTAAACGGCGCCAGGCCTAGCACCCGCTCGCGGGATTGTTTTACCGTCGGCGTCCGGCATACGCCACCATCCGCCCTCCACCCTCCACAGGGCGCCACGGCTGCGAAATTCGCGGCTGCATTCCCCGCCGGGCCGGCCAAGGTGATCCGCGCAGCACCGATCCCGGTGCCACGACCGGGATGGTCTGTGCCGAAGGTCTACACTCTCACCAATCCGGCAAATTGATCAGGCGGCAGGGTTAGCATGCACCACAAAGATTTCCTGCCACGAGCACAAAGCTTCCGCGACGACTTGGCGCGGCTGCGGCGCAAACTGCACCGGCACCCGGAGCTTTCCCATCATGAGTCGGCCACGGCGATGGTGGTCAAAAACGAGCTCGAACAGCTCGGATTGAACCCGGTGACCGGGCTTGCCGGTACGCATGGCGTGATGGCCACTCTCGACAGCGGCCGCGACGGCCCCACCCTGCCCCTCC
>JACZRV010000061.1 GCA_022574555.1 SAR324 cluster bacterium | reverse complement strand
GGTGAATCGGGTTTACCACTGCGAGGCGCGGGCCAAGGATATGGGTATGGAGAATATGCAGCAGCCAGGAGGCCGCCGGGCCGGCCTGCGCTGGGAGCGGATGCCGAGAGCGGGACTCGAACCCGCACGGTGTCGCCACCACTGGATTTTGAGTCCAGCGCGTCTGCCAGTTTCGCCACCTCGGCTTGGTGGTGGGGAAGGCGATCATATGGTCTGGCCGGAGTGAAAATCAAGGCGTATGGCGGCCAATGCAAATGCACTGTTAAATACCAAGTGCCGAATGGTGGCCCGCAGCCGGATGCGCCGTTCCGCCGCGGCGTGAAAATTACGTCCGGCAAGGATGTTGCGCATCATGGTAACGGTTCGATTCGCCTGCCGTTTGCGATGATTGCCCACGTGACGCATCATGGCGCGATGGCTGATGGCCGAATTCGACTATCCGGCCGGGCCGTGGGGGGTGGGCTCGATACTGGCGCGAGGCTTTCGGCGGGCGGCAATGCCATTATAAACGTTATGCTGCGGAGACAATCGCGATGAAACTGGAAGGCTCCTGTCATTGTGGCGAGGTGCATTTTTCCCTCGAATCGGAGACGCCCTATCCCTTCATGCTGTGCTATTGCTCTATCTGCCGCAAGACCGGCGGCGGCGGGGGTTATGCCATCAACATCATGGGATTGGCCGCGACCTTGAAGGTGCAAGGCGCCAATAATGTCAAATCGTTTTATCCGTGGAGCGATCATCCCGCTCGCACCGAGCGTTCCGAGGGTCTGCGCCATTTCTGCGGGGAGTGCGGTACGGCCCTCTGGGTGAGCAACGAGCGCTGGCGCGAGCTGATCCATCCCTTCGCCTCGGCCATCGACACGCCCCTGCCCGCCGCCCCGGAACGCAATCACATCCTGCTCGACTTCAAGCCCGCCTGGGTGCCCCTCCCCGATTCGGCCGGCGACCACCACTACCCCAACTACCCAGGCGAATCCATCCAGACCTGGCACGAACAGCGGGGTTTGCTGGCTAAGGGCGAGTAGGCCGCCAGACGTTTCGGATTGGAAATCCCCCTGCGGCGTCTCACCCTCCGTTGCCGGCGGCGAACCGCGCACGGTCGTGGGGTTCGCCAAAGTCGATGGCAGGGCCGAGGGGGACGATGCGGCGGGGATTCAGGGATTCGTGGCTGCGATAGTAGTGGATCTTGTGGTGTTCCAGGTTACA
Organism: SAR324 cluster bacterium; assembly: GCA_022574555.1. GTDB lineage: Bacteria > SAR324 > SAR324 > SAR324 > JACQKK01 > JACZRV01. Next base: position 22,199 of record JACZRV010000061.1, on the reverse strand, counting down.
GGTCTCTGCCACGCCGGTTACCTGGTACAGATCCTTCAGGTAGTTCCACAGGTTGGGGTAGTCGATGATGCGCCGCAGGTTGCATTTGAAGTGAATGTTGTAGACCGGATCGAAACGGATCAGGGTGGTGAAAAAGCACCAGTCGGCTTCCGTGATTGCGTCGCCGCACAAGTAACGTTGCCTCGCCAAGACCCGTTCCCAATGGTCGAGGGCCGTGAAGAGCTCGTTGACTGCCTCCTCGTACGCCTCCTGACTGCCGGCGAACCCGCAGCGATAGACGCCGTTGTTGATGGGCTGAAACAGGGCTTCGCGCGTCTCGTCGATCTGTTCGCGCAGGGGCTCGGGATAGTAATCGGTGCCGTTGTTGCCGATGGCGCCGAAGGCGTTGTCGAACATGCGCATGATCTCGGCCGACTCGTTGTTGACGATCGTGCCGGTGCGCTTGTCCCAGAGCACTGGCACGCTGACGCGGCCCGTATAGTCCGGCATGGCCTTGACGTAGACCTCGCGCAGAAAGCGGGTGCCGTTGACCGTGTCAGGGATGCAGCCCGGCCCGTTGCTGAACGCCCAGCCGTCCTCTCCCGCGAAGGGATCGACCACGGAGAGCGAAATCGCCTCCTCCAACCCCTTCAACTTGCGCATGATCACCGCGCGGTGGGCCCAAGGGCAGGCCAGGGAAACGTAAAGGTGATAACGTCCCGCCTCGGCGGGGAAGCCCGAGGCGCCATGCGCCGTGATCCAGTTGCGAAAGCTGGTTTCCACACGCAGAAACCGCCCCTTGCGGTCATGGCGCACGGTGTCGGAAATCCACTCGCCGTTATCCAAATGTCCCATGGGAATCCTTACAGGTAATTTACCGCGCGTGTGTAACGTACAGCCGTGACCTCGCAATCGATGCCGAAAATCCCGCGAACGGTCAGCCAAGGCGACGGATCCAGGCCAGCGCCCCAATGGGTTTGTTCGTGATTTTCCAATTATTTCGGCCGAAATCGGCGTGTTGATCCGGCTCCGCCTGATCCCATGATAGCCCAACGGGGTTCGTCCAGCCATATCATGGCCGAATTTTCCAAGGTGGCCGCCAGACGTACGAGGCAGAGGAACCCACCCCGCGCTATGGATGCGGGTCTGTTGCGAGTATAATCAGGGTCGAGAACGTCAGACCTATCAATTAAAGGCGTTTATCTTAGTTGTGAATTGTTGTATGTTGTGATTACATCGTCATCATTTGAGGCCATTGTCCGTTCCCTATGCCGTGAGAAAAGGAGTCGTCGTGTCCGAGCAGCACCCACCCGCCACCAACAAACCGGAATCAGCGCCGTCGACCGAGAATCGGAAATCGGGCGACCGGAGAAATGATGACCGCCGCCTTGCCGAAATTCGGCGCGCGGGCATTGGCGAGATCATGGAAGACCGTCGCGCTCGTCTACGTCGCAATTCAGCACGCCGATTAGACCCGCCCCCCCAAGCCTGAACGGGCCACTCCGCCCCGCCTCTCGGCACCCCACCCCGCCCTTCGGGCACCCCTCCCCGCTGAGCGGAGAGGGGAACAGGTGACCGGAGTCCGTCTTGAGGAAAACGCCTCGGTTTTTATAGGGCTGGAAGATGGGAGCGACCACGCGACTTGCCGCATTCCAAATGGACTCCATGGGTTGGACTTGAAATCGTGGCAGGAGCACGATAGGGGATGTCTGGTCTTAGTAGGGTACGTTCCATCATACGGCATTTGGGGGCACGCTCATGGTTCCGAAGGGGTTGGCGGGCAAATTTATTGGTTATGCCTTCGCGGCGTCGCTGGTGATGGCCGGCGTGGCGGACGTTTGGGGCCAGGAGAAGCCCCAGGCCGCGCTGGGGCGGGTCGCCGCCCTGGGCGAAATCTCCGAGGGCGAGAAGCGCATCATCCTCAACCGCGCGGAAACCTTCCTTTCCCGCCGCTACGACCTCGTCTCCCAGATCGACTATGAGGCCGCCGAGGAGGAGGCCTTCGCACAGCTCGAGGCCGACCAGTGCACCGAGGAGGCCTGCATTCGAATAATCCAGGAGATCCTCCAGGTCGAGCGGTTCTTCATCCTGCAGATCATCCGCGAGGGGACGTTCACCCAGCTCAGCCTCTCCCTGTACAAACTCGACTCGCGGCGCATCGAGGAGGCGATGTGCGAGAACTGCACCATCAACGACCTGCACGCCCGGATGGAGGTGCTGGCTAACCGGCTCATCGGCGAGGACCTGGGCGGCGCCGCGCCGCCGGTGGCCGCTCCCGTTCCCGAGCCGGCGCCGGCCAAGGGCGGCACCCTCTTCCTGGTGGGACTAACCCCGGAGCACCACTTCCTGGTGGACGGCGCCCCGATTACCCCCGACGAACGCGGAACCCTGGCCGTCGACCCCGGCTCCCACAACGTGCGCATCAGCCGCGATGGTTTCCTGGCCCTGGAGATTACCGCCCAGGCCGAGGTGGGCAAGATAACCCGGCTCAACGTCGAACTGGAACCGGTCACTGGCTACCTAACCGTCATCGGGTCCCCGGAAGGCGCCGCCATCACCATCGATGGCGGTCAATTCGTTCCCACACAGACCGAGGAGACCCTACCACTGAGCTTGAGGGCACTTCCTATTGGGGAGTACAGGCTGAACGTCTCGGCGGATAGGCATGAGGCCCAAACGCAGGAGGTAACGATTCGGGAGGATGAGGAGAGTCGGGTTGTGGTTGAACTGAAGGATATTTCGGACCACATAGAGTATGAAAAAAAAGTAGGAAATTGGAAGTTTGGTGTTATCTCTACGACCATATTCGGGATAGTTTCACTAGGGCTAGGAGACGAATTTGATCAACAGTCGGATAACGAGAAGGAGGCTGGGAATGAAAGTTTTGCCGAGGAGAGAAAGGCACAATCGCAAAGGGCATACATTATTGGAGGAGCACTATTAGTGGCCGCAGTCATTATTTACAACAATCCTCCGGAACCGCCAGATACGGGCGTCTCCGTTTTTCCGTATCTCCATGAAGATGAGACCGTGGGTGTCTCGTTGACGATGCGGTGGTAGAAGTGTGACCCCACCCCGCCCTTCGGGCACCCCTCCCCGCTAGGCGGAGAGGGGTATTGACCCTGGGAAGATATCGGGCATAGTGGCGGCGAGTTCTGGGAATGGAAGCGGCAGGGTCGGGGAGGCGCCGAAAATAGGTCGTAGAGTCAGATCGAGCGGCGTTCCGTAAAGCCCCTCCCAGCCTAGCGGGGAGGGGTTTGGGGTGGGGTCGATATGAAAACCCGAGACCGGACATGGACAACCGATTCACGGTTGTGGCGAAAGCTCAAGCCAGCGGCGAGGAGGATGCGTCACGAACCCACTCCGGCCGAGGCCGTGCTCTGGGAAAAGTTGCGCAACAAGCGGCTGTTGGGCTTCCGTTTCCGACGGCAACATCCTATTGACCGGCATGTTGTGGATTTCTACTGCCCCAATGCGCGCCTGGTCATAGAGATCGATGGACCGGTGCACGACTCCACAAAAGCGGAAGACGAAGCCCGGCAAAGGCACCTGGAGGAGCTTGGATATCGCGTAATCCATTTCACCAACGATGTGGTGATCCGGAGCCCGGACAAAGTGCTGGATCAGATTTCCGCCATGTTGGCCGACCATCGGCCAAAGTAGCCCACTACGGGCGCAATATGAGCAAAGGGCTTGATGGGACTCTTCGATAGCGCCCCTAAATATATAACACCGGCCCGCGAAAGCCCCTCCCAGCCTAGCGGGGAGGGGTGCCCGAAGGGCGGGGTGGGGTCCCTACCCCCCCGCCGTGAGTAGGGAAACCGATTGCAGGGAAATGCCGATCCAGCCGGAAGGGAAGATACCCAGGTAAATGACGCCGGCGGCGGCCAAGGCGATGGCCGTATAGAGGGGGATGCTCGCCCGCGGGGGCTCTTGCAGGGAATCGTCTCCGGCGGGCTGCATGTACATCACCACCACGATGCGCAGATAGTAGTAGATGGAGACCACAGAGTTGAGCATACCGATCACGGTCAGCCAGATGTAACCCTGGTCGATGGCCGATTTGAAGATCTGAAATTTTCCCGCGAATCCGCCGGTAAGAGGGATGCCCGCCAGGGAGAGCATGAATATGAACATAGCCACGCCGAGCGCCGGGGAGACGAATCCGAAGCCGCGGAAATCCTCGAAGGTGAGCCGTTCCCGCCCGCGGTCGGCGGTGAGGATGAGCACGCCGAAGGCACCGGTGTTCATGAAGGTGTAGGCCAAGGCATAAAAGACCACGGCGCCCAGCCCCTCGGCCCCACCGACGACCACGGCCACCAGGATATAGCCTGCGTGGGCGATGGACGAATAGGCCAGCATGCGCTTGATGTTGTCCTGCTGGAGGGCGACCACGTTGCCCAGGGTCATTGTGATCACCGCCAACACCCAGAGCACCTGGCTCCATTGCTCCTGCATGGGGGACAGACCCTCGACCAGAATGCGGATCAACGCGGCAAAGCTAGCGGCCTTGGGACCCGAGGATAAAAACGCGGTGACGGTGGTCGGCGCACCCTCGTAAACGTCAGGGGTCCACATGTGGAAGGGCACCAGGGCGATCTTGAATCCGAAGCCGACGAGGATCATGCCCATTCCCATCCAGGCGATGGGGTTGACGAACACCTCCTCGTGTCTCAGGGCCTCGGCGATTTCCCTCAGGCGGATCGTACCAGTGGCGCCGTAGAGGAGCATCATGCCGTAAAGCAGAAATCCGGTGGCGAACGCGCCCAGCAGGAAATACTTCAACGCGGACTCGTTGGAGCGCGCGTCCCGCCGCAGCATGCCGCAGAGGATGTAGCTGGATAGGGATAGAATCTCCAGCCCGATGAAGATCATCAGCATGTCCAGGCTGGAGGCCATCAGCATCATCCCGGCCGTGGCAAAGAGCAGCAACGAATAATACTCCCCATAGCCCATGCCGCGTTCGTGGACATAGCGTGTGGAAAGCAGCACCGTGAGTGCCGTGACCGAGAGGAAGATCAACTCGAAGGCGATGGAAAAGTCGTCCGCCGTGACTGTGCCGGAGAAACCCATCAGGTTTTGACCCATCATCGTGATATCCGCATAGCCCGCCGCCAGCAAAGATAGCAGGGTGAGCCAGGCCAGATTGGCCGTGTTGCGGCCGGAACCGAACAGGTCGAAGAGCAGCACCACCATCCCCATGCCGCAGAGGATCAATTCCGGGAGAATCGTCAGAAAGTCGGTCGCGGAGAGAGAGAAGTTCATCGAGCCCGTTCCTCCGGTTGCGTGCCGGTGCGCGGAAACAGACCGTCATCGGTGCTCGAAATCTCGGCGCTCGAATACTCTATGCCGGTAGGCGCCGGTCGAAGCCAGCCCGAAGGCACGAGTCCCCACACGGTGGATGGCGGATCGTCCGCCGGGCGCACCTCCGCATGGCTTTGCACCATATCGATGAGACGAAGGGCCGCGGGCTCCATGCGGTCCAGGAACGGCTTGGGGTAAACGCCGACCCAGACGATGAGCACCACCAACGGCGCCAGAACCAATATCTCGCGCAGTGGCAGATCCTTCAGCCCGGCGTTGGCCTCGTTGGTGATCTTGCCGAAGAAAACCCGCTGGTACATCCACAGCAGGTAAATGGCCGCCAGGATCACCGCGAATGCCGCCAGGACGGCGGCTACCGGCTCGACCTGAAACGCGCCGACGAGGATCAGATATTCGCCCACGAACCCATTCAGGCCGGGCAGGCCGATGGAGGAAAGCACGAAGATCAAAAAGAACGTGGCATAGATGGGCATCACCTTCATCAAGCCCCCGAACTCGGCGATGGCCTTGGTGTGGCGGCGCTCGTAGAGCATTCCGACGAGGAGGAAGAGTCCGCCGGTGCTCACGCCATGGTTGAGCATCTGCAGCAAACCGCCCTGGACCCCCTGGAAGTTGAGAGCAAAGAGACCCAGCATCACGAAACCCATGTGCGAAACCGACGAATAGGCCACAAGCTTCTTCATATCGGGCTGCACCATGCACACCAATGCGCCATAGAGAATACCGATTACGGCCAGACCGATCAGGTAGGGCAGGAAAGCATGGGTGGCCACGGGAAACAGGGGCATGGCGAAACGCACGAAGCCGTAAGTGCCCATCTTCAACAATACCCCAGCCAGAATCACGGAGCCGGCAGTCGGCGCCTCCACGTGTGCGTCGGGCAGCCAGGTGTGGAAAGGGAACATGGGCACCTTGACCGCGAACGCCAGGGCAAATGCGGCGAACAACCAATACTGCGCGGGAAACCCCACGCGGAGCTTGTACCACTCCAGCAGGCTGAACGTGAGTTCCCCTGTGGATTGGTAATTGAGGTAGTACAGGGTCAGGATTGCCACCAGCATCAGCACCGACGCCGACATGGTGTAGACCACGAACTTGATCGCCGCATACAAACGCCGCTCGCTGCCCCAAACTCCGATGAGAAAGTACATGGGGAAGAGCATCAGCTCCCAAAAGACATAGAACAGGAAGACGTCCAGGGCGACAAAGACCCCGTTCATGCCCACTTCGAGCAGGAGCATGGTGATCATGAACTCCCGCACGTTCTTCGTCACGGCCGTCCAGGCGCTGAGCACCGAGATGAAAGTCAGCAGGGTCGTCAACAGCACGAGGAAAAGGGAAATCCCGTCCAGCCCCAGGTGATATTCCACTCCCCACGCGGAAATCCACGATACCCGCTCCACGAACTGAAAGGCCGGGCCATCGATATCGAACGCGAAGTAGAGCGGCAGGGAGATCAGCATAGTGACGCCGCTGGCGAGCAGCGCGATCCACTTGGCCAACTCGCTCCGCTCCCGGTCCACGAAAAAGAGCAGCAGCACCCCCAGCAGGGGGGAGAAGATGATCAAGCTCAGAATAGGAAAGCCCAGGATGGTCATGTGGTTGTCAATGTATCAGATATTAGTCATGTCACTCAGGACAAAAAAAGGAAGATTCGTCTACCGGAGCACGAACACCCGATGCCACGCATCCGACACTGCGGCAAAATCTTTCGCTGCAAGTCTTCCGAGTTTCTTCGATATCAGACTTTTTTCCAGTGTCGAAATCTTCGCCAATCGTACGCAAGATTCTTTAATCAAACCAGCAGATTCAGACTCGGTAATCGCGTGATCGCCGGTCGAGTTGCGCATGCGTGTCGTGATCGGCGCCAACACGATGTCGTCGTCACCGATATCGGCGATTACAAGCGCCGGCCGACGTTTTCTTCTGGACCCGCCGGTCTCCGGGAACTCCACAAGCACGACGTCACCGTACTCAAAGGTCGTCATATATGGAGTCTTCTTCGCTATATGCGTTCAAGAACTTCTTCTGCGCAGACTGTTCCCACGTTCGGTCGCCTTCCTGACGATCAGGGACAGAAATCGTGATGGTCTCCCCCGGAGACAACGGAATCGGCTCCGCCAGTTCCAAATGGGTCGAATCCAGGATTTTTGCTTGGATGCTTTTCACGGCCGGATTTCCTTGTGAAAAATGAAGATGATCGCGCTCAGAATGGGAAAGCCTAGGACGGTCATGGGGAATCCAAAATTCTTTCACACTCTATGTAATTACAGTTAGAAGTTGCTTCCTAAAACTAAGATACGACCTTATCGAGAAAGTCTTCTGATTCCAACGCTTTTATCTGTTCCCATTGTTTAGCGTTCCTAAATTTCTGTTGATTCACATTGGAAGTATTGAGCACTTTAATGAGAATGGCCTCGATTTCGGCGATAATATTTTTTGGATTAACTTGCACTATCTCCGCCTGTTTTCCTAATTGGCTGATTCCCATGTTGTCTGTTTTTTTCAGAACGCTACAAAACCCAAACCAACTAAATTTGTCCCACCAATCTGTGTGGTGGTCTGTAGTATGATCCTTTAGTCTGCTTCCTAATTTCTTTGCAAGCCCTACGTAATAGGCACCATGATTACCATAAAGAACATAAATTCCGGGTTGATACCTAAAGTCTGCTACTTTTATATTTGGCCGGTTTAACCCTAGCCGCCCCAGCAATCTATAAGTATTTCCTTTCCCCGGATTTCATTCAATGTGATCGCGCAGCCAAAACAACCCATATGCTCTAATAAGCATCAATACGCCTCCAATATCAGGCTATCTCCGGTCAGAAATCTTGTTGTCAAAACACCAAAAACCACAGGATGAGCGTGGCGCCGAGGGCGATGCCGACGGCGTAGTTTTGGATGATTCCGTTGTGGGTCAGCCGCAGAGCGCCGCCGAAACTGCGCGCCATGTTGCCTACGGTGTTGACTGTCCAGTCGATCAGCCGCACGTCCACCATCAGCCAGAGGACGGTGCGCGAGGTCCAGTAAATTGGCTTGATGATCACCCAATCGTAAAGCTCGTCGACGAAGTATTTGTTGAAAAGCAGATGATGCAGGGCGGCGAGTTGCGCCTTCATCCGTGCGGCGCGGTCGCGGTAGGTGCCGAACAGGCGAAAAGCGAACCACATGGCGACCAGGGCCGCGCCGGTGGAGATGCCCATCAGCAGCAGTTCGGTGCTCGCTTCGTGATGCACCGCCTCGGTGGGCAGGGTAGCGAAGAAGCCATCGAAGTAGTGCTCCAGCACATTGGGCAGGTGCAGGGGCTCACCGAGAATATGCGGAATGCCCAGCCAACCGCCTACGATGGCCCCCCCCGCAAGCAGGATCAGGGGCACGGTCATGGTCCATGGCGATTCGCGGGCTTGCATGGCCACGTGAGGATCGACCCGGCTCTCGCCGAAGAAGGTCAGCGCCACCGCACGGAACATGTAAAATGCCGTCAGCACGGCTGTGACCGCCCCCACAGCCCATAGAATCGGGTGGCCCCACGGCGACGAAAACGATTGCCACAGAATCTCATCCTTGCTGAAAAATCCGGCGAACAAGAAAGGAAAGCCAGAGATGGCCAGGGTGCCGATGACAAATGTCCACGTGGTAATGGGCAGTTTGAAGCGCAGGCCCCCCATCTTCTGCATGTCCTGCTCGTGGTGCAGGGCCAGGATCACCGAACCGGAACCGAGGAATAGCAGTGCCTTGAAGAAAGCGTGGGTCATCACGTGGAAAATGCCCACCGCGAAGGCGCCCACCCCCATGGCCATAAACATAAAGCCCAATTGGCTCACCGTGGAATAGGCCAACACCCGTTTGATGTCGTTCTGGGCCATGCCCACGGTGGCCGCGAAGAACGCCGTGGCCGCCCCGATGGCTGCCACGACGGCCATGGTCACGGGAGCCATCACGAAAAGTGCGCTCATCCGCGCCAGCAGGTACAGCCCTGCGGTGACCATGGTCGCGGCATGGATCAGCGCGGAGACCGGCGTCGGCCCCTCCATGGCATCGGGCAGCCAGACATAAAGCGGTATCTGGGCGCTCTTGCCCGTTGCCCCCAGCAAGAAAAGCAATGTGATGGCGGTGACCAGCGCGCCGCCGAAGCTCAAAGCCGTCTCCGCCCGGGCATTGATTTCGGCCATATCCAGGGTGCCGAAGATCACGAACAGCAGCAACGTGGCCACGATGAAGCCGAAGTCACCGATGCGGTTGACCACGAAGGCCTTCTTGGCCGCGGCGGCGGCCGAATCCCGCTCGAAATAGAAACCGATCAGCAGGTAGGAGCAAAGCCCCACCCCCTCCCACCCCACGAACATCAGCAGCAGCGAGGAGCCCAGAACGAGCAGCAGCATGAAAAAGATGAACAGGTTGAGGAAGGCAAAATAACGGTAATAGCCCGCCTCGTCCCACATGTAGCCGACGGAGTAGACGTGGATCAAGAAACCGACGCCTGTGACAATGAGGATGTACAAACCGGAGAGGCGGTCGACCGTGAAGGCCACGGGAATCTGAAACGTGCCCGCTCCGATCCAGGTAAAAAGATTTTGCGTGATTTCGTATTCGGGCGCCGCCAGCATCTCCAGAAAAACCAGCACCGATACCACCAACGATGCCCCCACCGCGCCCGGACCGATCAGGGAGACCATGCGCCGGCCCAGAAAACGGCCCAAGAGGCCATTTACCAAAAATCCCAGCAGCGGAAAGCTGGGAATCAACCAAAGATAAGAGGTCATAGACAAATACGAGAAGGGTATTTAGGCCAATCGTTGGATTTGGGCCATATCGGCCAAGTATCTCGTCAACAACGCCCGAATTTCGAATTTCCCGGCTTCTCCTTTGGCAAGCAAATCCGATACATCGCAAAAAAATCTCTTGATCGCATTCCGTATCATATCGACGTCCGCTGCGGTGATTCCTTGATCACGATAGCTGGAGTATAGTCCTTCATAATCCTCATCATCGACAGTGTCCCTGATTATTTGGTACAGGATGGACTTGTTCCACGGCGAATCGTCCTCGTCTTCAAGCGGTTCCTCATAGAAAATCTTGAAATAGACATCACTCGTAAAATATGGATTCCCGCTTTTGAGTCTGATGCGTTGTATTTCGATAATCCCCGCCGAAACTTCCTTGAACCACGTGCTTTCCTGCAGAAATACCGCCAATTTCAAGACGTGGCCGATAATCGTATCGGCCCGGTTTCTGATCCGGTCTTCGGCAATATTACGCTTATAGGCCATATCGCTAACGAGTTCGAACGCCTGATTCTCGGTAAGTTCCCCGCTTTTAACCGATTCAAGCACATCGATGAGTTCCTTGGCCTTGTTCATTATATTTTCTTATAATGTATTTTAGAAAAAGTTATAAGATTATTCTGGATTGGTAACTTGAAAACATTAGGAAGAACTGACCGGTCGTTTTGTTAAATCCAAATCAACCGACCGGCGAATCACCCTATGAGATTCTTCTGTAAAAGTCACATTTTCATAGAAATTCTCAAGAGGAATATAAATTCCGATATTTCTTGCCCATTCTTTCATCCTTCTATTACAGCTTTGTTCCCATGCCAAAACTTCAATATTCCATTCCCTCTTCTGCATTCTTTCTAAGTCTGCATGAAATCCCACGCCGTCCATGAAACCCTTACCATCACCAGTAAGCATCACCACAGTTCCAGGTTCCCCGTTATAATCAAATGCGGTCCTGAGCATATGGACCTGCAAGGCTTGATCTACCGCTTGTTCACGTTCAGACTGGGAACCGCGCTCATATAGTTCTACAGTAACACCCACATCCTCCAATCTATTCCAAACATGCCGCAATTCTGGTGGGATTGATCCGACAGCGACCACAAGTTCTACTTCCCTATCACCTTGAGCAAGGCTCAATAATTTTCCAAAATCAATGCGAACTTGGTAGCGGGCGTCATAACCTTCACGCAATTCAGCGATGTCTTTTGCACCAATGAATATGTTGGAATTGTCCCAAAAAATAAAAACTTTCTTCATCTAGGCACCATCAAAGTTACCTGTTGATTGACTCTCATTATTTGTTGAAAATCTTTATTGCTGTCTGCGAAAGATTCATCAGGCCACTTTTACCTGTCACCACTTGAGCAGGTTGAGTTCGTCGATGTTTAGGGTTCCCTTATTGCGGAAAATTTCCACCATGATGGCCAGTCCGATGACCGCTTCGGCGGCTGCGACGACGAGGATAAAAAAGACGAACATGACGCCCACCATGGAATCCATGGCCGCGGCGAATCCGATGAAACCCAGGTTGACCGAGTTCAGCATGAGCTCGATGTTCATGAACACGATGATGGCATTGCGCCGCAAGATGACCCCCGCCACCCCGATGGTGAACAGGATGGCGCTCAAGGTCAGCACGTGTTCGACAGGGACGTTCATCCGCTCTCTTCTTCTCCGGATGCGACGTATCGCTTGGCCAGCACCACCGCCCCGATCACGGCGACCAGCAGCAGGATCGATATGATCTCGAACGGCAGGACATATTCCGTAAACAGCAGCCGGCCAACGACCTCGGTGGCTCCTTCGGCGCTCACCCGTTCGATCGTGTATTCCCCCGAGGGGCCGACCTTGGCGGCGGGACTGTTTAATACGCCGATCAATTGGGCCAGAATGCCCACCGTCACGGCCAGTCCGATTATCTTCGGAATGCTGAACTTGAGTGCAAAGGGTTGGTCGGATTTCAGATTGAGCAGCATGATGACAAACAGGAAGAGCACCATGATCGCGCCCGCGTAGACGAGCAACTGAACTGCCGCCACGAATTCCGAACTGAGCAGTACATAGATCGCCGCCAGGCAGAAGAACGTGCCCACCAATGCCAGAGCGCAATAAACCGGGCTGCGGATGAGCAGAACCGACACCGCGCCCACCGTGGCCAGCACGGCGAACAAATAAAAAAATACTTCCATTGCCTTATCTTAGCTCCAGCAATGCGGGCTGGTGGAAAATCATATCATGGCCGTTTGGCGGCAGCAGCGCCTCCCGTCCACACTAGGGACGTGTGAAATTATGCGCCAGCGGGCGCAGTCTTCTCCCCGTTCAGGGGTACGCCCAAGGTTCCCACCTCCGCCCAGGTGAGCCCGCCAAAGGGACCGTCGCTCCCCCCCATCTCTTCGAAGACCGCGCGGGCATTGGCCAGGGGCAGGGGCTGGCCCATGGCCTCGCGCAGTTCCACGAAAATCCGGCACTGTTCGCGGCAATGCTCCGGTGCGGCGATCGCCGGCTGGATTCGTTGCACGCGGCGGTGCTTGTTGGTGAAGGTGCCCGCCTTTTCGGCATAGATCAGGCCCGGGAGGATAATATCCGCCACGTCGTCCCACGCGCTTTTTTCCGTGGCGATGAGCACGATCAGTTCCGCCCGGCTCACAGCTTCGCGTACCTGTTTGTCGCCGGCGCAGGGCATGCCCAGCAGGATAACCAGTTTGGGCCCTTTGGCCAGAGCCGAATTGAGGCGGGTATCGTCGGTATCGCCCAACAGGCCGATGGCCTGCGCCCCTTGGGTGTTGGGTGATTTATCGGTGGTGATCAGGGTGTAGAGGAACCGGTCGGTCTGGGGTTCGGTTCCAGGCCGGAAGGGAAAATAGGCCCGGGCACCTCCGAAACAATCAGCCAGGAGTTTCTTCAACAGGTACATCTCCTCATTGGTGGCATGGGTATCCGCAATTCCCAGCACCGCATCACCCTCCGCCGATATTTCCTCGATCTTGTTCGCCATCGCCTCGTAGACGGCTTCCCAACCCGCTGGTTCCAACTTGCCCTTCACGCGGGCCTGAGGCTCCAGGTGGCGGCTTTCGCGCGCGTTTAATTTTCGGTAACCCAGCCGTCCCTCGTCGCACATCCACCATCGGTTGACAGCCTGGTTTTCGCGGGGCTTCAGCCGCTCCACGTGATTGCGGTGATGATCGATGGTGATGTTGCATCCCGTCGAGCAGGACGGGCAGACCGATTCCGTTTTTTTCAGCTTCCACACCCGCTTCTTAAAGCGGAATTCCCGTTCGGTGATCGCGCCCACGGGGCAAATGTCCACCAGATTGCCCTGGAATTTGTGCATGATCCGGTGGTCCTCGAACGTGTCGAATGTCAGCTCGTGGCTGCGGAGGAACATTCCGAAATCGCTGGTCCCCTCCACCTCGCGGGAAAAGCGCTCGCAGCGGGAGCAATGGATGCACCGGTTGCGTTCCAGCATGATGTAAGTGCCGACATCCCGCCAGCCGTAGACCCGCTTTTCGTAGTTCATCTCCGACAATCCGCTTCCGTAACTGTAGGCCACGTCTTGCAGTGTGCATTCTCCGGCCTGGTCGCAGATCGAGCAATCGAGCGGGTGATTCACCAGCAGGTATTCGTTGACCTGGTTTTGCGCGGTGCGCACCTTGTCCGATAGGGACAGCACCTTCATTCCTTCGGCGGCGGGCGTGGAACACGAGGCCTGCAGCTTGGGCATGGGCCGCCCGTTACCCATGTCGGTGATTTCCACCAGACACATGCGGCAGGTGGCCACTACCGAAAAGCCCGCATGGTAGCAATAGTGGGGAATGTCTCGTCCATGGCGCAGGGCCGCGCGGAGCACGCTTTCACCCTGGGAAAATTCGATCTGCTGTTCGTCTAGGAAGAAGGAGGGCATGGCTTTTTGTGCTTATTGTGCGAAGTGGTTGCGAAAGTCAGCGGCGTATTTGGCGACGAAGATGCGGATGGGAGCGCCCGCTGCGTCTCCGAAGGGACAAAGGGTCGTGCCGATCATCCCCTCTGCCACCCGATCCACCCGTTCCAGCATGGGGCCGTTCCCGTTGTCGTCCATGAAATCGCGGATCATGTGTTTCAGCCAGTTGGTGCCCTCGCGGCAGGGGGTGCATTGGCCGCACGACTCGTGGTTGAAGAAACGGATGGTGCGGTAGGCCAGCTCGACGATGTCGGTATCCTCGTCGAAGACCATCAGCGCGGCGGACCCCATCATCGTTCCGGCCTTCATCAACGAATCGAAATCGTAGGGAATATCGATCTCGTCAGCAGTAAGGACATTGGATGATGCCCCTCCGGGAATCAAGGCTTTCAGCTTTTTGCCGTCGCGCACGCCTTCGGCGTAATCGTCGATGAGTTCGCGGATGGTGACGCCCATTTCCACCTCGTAGACCCCCGGCTGATTGATATGGCCGCTGATGCTCACCAAATGCGTGCCCGAGTTGTTGGGCGTGCCCAACGCCTTGAAGGCTTCCGCACCCTCGTTGATGATAAAGGGCAGATTGGCCAGGGTCTCCACGTTGTTGACGGTGGTGGGGCAGGCGTTATAGCCCGATACCGCGGGAAAGGGCGGCTTGACCCGGGGCTGGCCCCGCTTGCCTTCCAAGGACTCCAGCAAGGCGGTCTCCTCGCCGCAAATATAAGCTCCCGCACCGCGGTGTAGCGTCATTTCGAGATCGTAGCCGCTATTGAAGATGTTCTTTCCCAGCAACCCTTCCTTGTAAAGAGAATCGATGGCTCGTTGCAGGTGCTCGGCCGACTTGATGGATTCGCCGCGAATGTAAATGTAGCCGTGATGGCATGCGATCGCATAACACCCCATGATCATCCCTTCCAAAAAAAGGAAGGGGTCCTCGTTGATCAGCAAATGGTCCTTGAAGGTCCCCGGCTCGGCCTCATCGGCGTTGCATACCAGGTAGGCCGGTTTGCCCGTGCCCTTGGGCATGAAACCCCACTTGACGCCTGTGGGAAAGCCGGCGCCGCCCCGGCCGCGCAGGCCGGAATCCTTCACCGCCTCGACGACCTCTTCGGGCTTCATTGCGGAGAGCACTTTTTCCAGTGCCGTGAAGCCGCCCGTCTTTCGGTACGAATCAAGATCGCCCTTATAGTTCGCCTCGCGGATATTTTTCAGCAGCAGCAGCTTTTCTTTGGCCATGGCCGGTCCCGGTTCAGGGGTGGAAAATCGCAGTCGATAGGCTTGCGCGTAACCGGCTCAGGCCGGCTTGCGGTACGCCTCCTCGATCAGGGCATCAATCTGGTCGTACGTGACCCGCTCATGCACTTCGGCGTTGATCTGGATCAGGGGTGCCTTGTCGCATGCGGCGAGGCACTGCACCTCCTCCAGACTGAACAGTCCGTCCTTGCTCGTCTGGCCAGGAGCCAGATTCAACCGATGTTCCAGGTGCTCCAGCACTTTGTCGCCGCCACACAAACCGCAGGGTACGCTGGTGCAGACCATGATGTGATACTTGCCGGGCGGTTCTGTGCGGAACATGTTGTAGAAAGTGATCACGCCCCGCACGTGATTGACCGTCGTCTGGCATAACTCGGCCACGTAGTGCGCCCAGCCTTCGGGGATGTAGCCGCCGTTTTCCCGCTGCACCAGATGCAGCACGGGAAGCAGGGCGTGAACCTTGACGGCGTAGCGCTTAAACAGCGCCCTCACTTCCGTCATGGTCTTTTTGTCGAATTTGGTCATAGGCGTTTAGGGCATCCCAGTGCCGCTCAGCGGGTGCAGATTCGCACTATCCACGCGCGTCACCGTTCCGTAGCATATCAAACCCAGTTTCCGGTCAAGAAATGAGTTTAGACCAGAATCCTTGGCGGCCCAAGTTTTTTCCTTAACCGATAGGCCTTAACCGATAGGATAGAGACTAACCGAGTTCACGAAGCACCGGTTTCTGGCCAGCCGCCGCCCCGGCGCGCAGCTTTTCGATGGCCGCGCCGTAGTCCGCTTCGCCAAATATCGCCGTTCCGGCCACGAACACCGTCGCCCCGGCTGAGGCGGCCTCGCCGATGGTGCCAACGTTGATTCCGCCGTCCACCTGAATCGGCAGGTCCAGTCCCCGTCCCCGCAGAATCTCGGCAAGCGCGGCAATCTTGCGAGTCGTTTGGGGAATGTAGCTCTGTCCGCCGAACCCCGGATTGACCGACATGATGAGCACCAGATCCACGGAATCCAGCACCCATTCGATTGCGGCGAGTGGCGTCGACGGATTGAGCGCTACCCCTGATTTCATCCCGCACTCCCTAATGTGGGCCAGGGTACGATGCAGATGGGTGGCCGCCTCCACGTGGACCGTGAGCCGGTGGACTCCAGCCTTGGCGAAGGCCTCCACCAGGTGGTCCGGCTCCAGCACCATCAGGTGCGCGTCGAACACCAATCCGTCAGGTTTGATCAGCCGTGCCACGACCGGCGGCCCAAAGGTCAGGTTGGGTACGAACCGCCCATCCATCACATCCAGGTGCAGCCAGTCCGCCCCCGCCTCCCCTACCGCGGCGGACTCCTCGTTGATCCGGCCAAAATCGGCCGACAATACCGATGGGGCGATGTGGATCATGGATTTGGGAGCCACGGCTTTAGTGTCAGCGATGAGATTCACTCGGTACTGGAAACGCGAGTGAGGTTAGGACGAGTTCCCGATCAGGATCGTCTTTATGAACCAAAACAAATCGCGACGCAGTCTCATTCTTGTAATTGAGCATCTTTAAAAAATTTTGGTGTCCCATTATCGTCGGTTCTATCTGTTCAAGGATTTTAGAGAAACCCTTTCTTCTGACAAAAATCAAAATTGCTGTCTTTGTATCTCGCCACGATATATAGCCAAGCAGCTGGTCGATCTTATCGGTCAAAGATTTAGGTCCATCCCAAAACATACATTCAGCTATAAAGATATTCTTGTTTTCGATCCGAATCAAGATATCAGTTTTCCCGCCATAATTAAATGTCTCACCTGTGGCTGCACCTCGGTACTGTCCATTTAAAGGAAAAAGGAGAAGATCTCGAATTTGCGGTTCAGATAAATGGGAAAAGGCATTTGGACTTCTCTCCATTACCGCGACCATACTTGTCATGATATCAAGAATATTCTCATAATCTTCATTTTCAAGAACCCAATACCGATCCTCCAGTGTCCTTGTGCGCGGAGGCCGAACTGGCATTGGTCTTTGACTGGCTGGGAGTTTGAATATGTCTGGTCCATGCTCCCTTTTTCTCAGCCTGAATCCTAGCTTTTCTCCAGCGATTTTATCGGCCTTAAGTTTGGTCGCTCGAGATTTAACCCAAGGCCGTATCTTGTCAATGAGAGATGAATTGAATGCGACAACTTCTTTGTTCAGATTTGTAATATTATTCTGAATAGCTGTAAATTCTCGATCAAATTCTCTTTTGATTTCGTCGGCATCTGATTCTGTTGTTCGATATGTAAGTTGAAACTTTCCGCAGTGTACCTCTGACTCCGGAGTAACGAGCGTCATGGTGGCTGGGGAATATCTTAGAAGCTCCTGATCCCCAGAAAAAGGAACAAAATATATATATTCCGTGGCCTTGATAAGGAAAGGGCGGGAACGATCCTCAATGTACCGTAACCTGTCGCTACTGACATCAAAATCAATCTCTCTATGGTCATATTCAATTTCGTCTGACCCTCTTAGAATGATCGGGTCTATTGTGTATTTTTGCTCCAGATATATTTCCCACTCTTCTGTCGCCGTATGTAGGAATTCTCTCTCACCAACAGATAATATTTCATTGTGCAGACTTCGTTCTTTTTCACGCAAAACATCGTATAAAGATCCATTCGAAAACAAACGAAATCGAACCATGTCACACTATCAGATATTTGTTGTTAAACGCCTCCGTTTTCGCCCGTTCAGAATAATATTTCCACACCGTGAGACGGCAGTTACGAATAAGTAATTATTAAACTTTAATACAGTCAATCCAAATACTTCTTCACCGCCTGCACCACGGCGTCAGCGGTGATGCCGAAGTGTTCGTATAGTTGCTCAAAGGGAGCGGAGCCACCGTAGCCGCGCATGCCGATCATGACGCCGTTTAGTCCCAAGTACCGCTCCCAGCCGAGGGTCACGCCGGCCTCGACGGCCACCCGGCACGTCACCTGGGGCGGCAAAACCTGGTCACGATAGGATTGGGGCTGTGCGTCGAACGATTCCCAGCAGGGCAGGCTGACCACTCTCGCACCGATCTTTTGCTCCGCCAATATTTCGCGGGCCGCCATGGCCAGTTGCACCTCCGAGCCGGTGGCCAGCAGCAGCGCTTGCAGATTCAAACCGTTCGGCGGTTCGGCGAGTACATACCCTCCGCGGTTGGTGGAATCGGGGCTATCACAGGGCTGACCGGGCAGTTTCTGCCGGGTCAGCAACAGGGCCGAGGGTCCGTCGCGCCGTTCCAGGGCCGCGCGCCAGCATTCAAGGGTTTCCCGGGCATCGCCGGGGCGGAACACGGACAGGTTGGGGATGGCCCGCAGGGCGGCGTAATGCTCCACAGGCTGGTGGGTGGGGCCGTCTTGACCCAGCCCGATGCTGTCGTGTGTGAAGACGTAAATCACTTGTAGACCCGTCAGCGCCGCCAGACGGATTGCCGGGCGCATGTAGTCGGAGAACGTGGCGAAGGTGCCCGAGTAGGGAACGATGCCTCCATGGAGGGCCATGCCGTTGAGGATGCCGCCCATACCGTGCTCGCGGATTCCGTAACGCACGTACTTGCCGCCAAACGATCCCGGGGCGATGTCTTCGTAAGCTGCCACGCGGGTGTTGTTGGAAGGGGTCAGGTCGGCCGACCCCCCGATCAGATCCGTATGCGCCATCCCGATAGCATCGAGCACCTGGCCCGACGCGGAGCGGGTGGCCAGATCCGGCGGGTCGCTTTTCCACTTTACCCACAGGGCATCCAGGGGCTCCCGCCATCCTTCGGCGGGCTGGCCCGCGATGATGCGGCGCAATTCGACCGCTTCGTCGCCGTGGGCCTTGGCATAGGCTGTCAGGCGTTCGTTCCAATCCGCTTCCGCGGCGGCGCCACGTTCCACCGCCTCGCGCCAATAGGCGAGCACCGGAGCGGGCACCTCGAAGGGCGGCCAGCTCCAGCCCAGGGCTTTGCGCGCCCCGGCGACCTCGTCGTCGCCCAGGGGCTCGCCATGCGCTTTGGACGTGCCGGCTCGATTGGGTGCGCCATAGCCGATCACGGTCTTGCAGGCGATGATGGAGGGCTTGTCCGCTACCGCCCGTGCGGCATCGATGGCCGCGCCGATGGCGCTTTGGTCGTGTCCGTCGACGCGCTGGGTGTGCCAGCCATAGGCGGCGAACCGGGCCACGACGTCTTCGGAGAAGGAGAGTTCGGTCTTTCCGTCGATGCTGATGCCGTTGTCGTCGTAGAAGACGATCAGCCGGCCCAGGCCCAGATGGCCCGCCAGGCTGCATGCCTCGTGGGAGATGCCCTCCTGCATGTCGCCGTCACTGGCGATGACGTAGGTATAGTGATCGATGATCTCGTGGCCTGGCCGATTGAATCGTGCCGCCATCCAGCGCTCGGCGAGCGCCAAGCCGACGGCGTTGGAGATGCCCTGGCCCAGAGGGCCAGTGGTGGCCTCGACGCCTGCCGTGTGGCCGAATTCGGGATGACCGGGGGTTTTGCTGTTGAGTTGCCGAAAGGCCTGCAACTCCTCCATGGGCAGATCGTACCCGGTGAGATGAAGCAAAGCGTAGAGCAGCATGGAGCCGTGACCGGCGGACAGGATGAAACGATCCCGGTCCAGCCAGCGCGGATTGCGTGGATTGTGGTGCAGGTAGCGGCTCCACAACACCGTAGCCACATCGGCCATGCCCATGGGCAAGCCTGGGTGACCCGATTGGGCTTTCTGCACGGCATCCATCGCCAGGGCGCGGATGGCGTTTGCTCCCACGCGGGGGAGGTCCTCAGGGGCGATCTCGGGGTCCATGGGCCAGTCCTCTACAATTGGCGGGTATTGGATTGATGCCGGGCCGTGGCGGGTACGATGGTCTGACGGCGCCTACGTTCGTCCTTGACCGGCACGGAAAAAAACCAGCGGAAGCGGAATATACCCCCCACGCATTCAGAAACGCGTCCCCGCCCGCGAGGCGGCCACGGAGAATCCTCAGGGTAGCGGGATGAGTCGCCGTCTTGCCGAAGGGCATCACCGCGCCTGTACCGAAATTCGCGGCGGCCTTACCCCATAGGGTGTATCATAAAATTGGCGCCTAGCGGTAATCCATTATTGCCGGCGGCTTTCGCCAGCAGTATTTTGCCAGCAGTATTTTGCCAACAGTATTTTGCCAACAGTATTTTGCCAACAGTATATATTGCGTCTCCTTTGGGATTAAATAGCTGTGCCGCTCATGAAAATCAACGACCCCGTGACGAAGGTATTTTTGGCCGGCGAGTGATGGCATGCATCAGCGAGAGCCCGGGGATCCTATCGGCCGAGGCCGGCTTCCCGCGTCGGAGACACGTCGCTTGGTCCACGTCGGCAAACGAGTTACCTTTGCCGCGCGACGGTGGGGCGGGGATCAATCGGGCGCGGGCGGAGAGAAGAACCGGGGGGCAGGACAAAACCGTAGATTGGAATCGGAAATGGAAAATCGTTTGACCCCCCGGCAACTCGGTCAACTGCGCAGCATGGACACGGCCACAATCGCCAACGCCATCGAGACATTCGGCGTACGGCATCATACCGAAGGCTACATGGGTAACGACGTCCGCTGCCTGACGCCAGAGCTCGGCCCCATGCTAGGCTACGCCGTGACGGCGGTGCTCGATTCCACCAGCCGCGATCCGCGCCCCAACGCAAATGGCGCCCAGGCATTCTATCGCATATTGGCCGAGGCTCCCAAGCCGGCAGTCGTCGTGATCCAGGATGGCGGCGAACAGCGCACCCACAGTTGCCTGGCCGGAGACGTGATGGCCACGTTGTTCCAAAGATTGGGGGCCGCAGGGCTGATTACCAACGGGAACGTGCGCGACCTGGCGGGCATCCGCGAGTTGGACCAATTCCACGTCTTTGCGGCGGGCATCGTGCCCTCCCACGGCCTGTTGACCTGGATCGGCGCCGATGTGCCGGTAACCCTGAGCCGCTTAACCGTGCACCCCGGCGATTTGATTCACGCGGACGCCAACGGCGTCGTGCTGATCCCCCACGGCATCGCCGGACGCCTGGCCGAAGCCACCCGCCCCATTATCGCACGGGAAGAAAAGATCAAGGAATTCGCCAACAGTTCGGAATTCAGCGTCGACGGGTTGATGAAATTCCTCAAAAGCTAAGCCGGGCCGCGGCAAGATTCCGAAATCCTGATGGGCCGACTAAACGGCCGGAGCGCGGGGTTCGCCCCTGGCCTTGACAACCAGGCTTTCCAGCACGTCGTAGGGCTGGGCTCCGACCAACCCGTACCCTCCGGCCACGAATGTCGGCACGCCGGTGATCCCGTCCTGGGCCGCGCGGCGCCAATCGGCATCCACGGCATCCGAAAAGCTGCGGTCTTTCAGCACCTGACGCGCCTCATCGGAAGGGAGCCCGACGCTCTCGGCAATCGACACCAGGGCGTCCACGTTGAAGAGGTTGACCGCATCGACGAAGTAGGCCTTGAACATGGCATCGTGGATGGCGCCGCCACCGGGCTGTGTTTCCGCCCATTTACCCAGCTCCTGGGCCAGACGGCTGTTGTAGGTCATGTCCCGGTCACCATAGGGCAGGCCCTCCTCGGCCATCAGCCCCACCATGCGCGCCTTCATGGCGGGGATATCCATCCCACGGCCTGCGAACATGTCTTGCAGCGTCCGCCCCTCCGCCGGTGTATCGGGGTGCAGGGGAAAATGGATCCATTCGACTTGAACGCCGTAGGCGGCCCGCAATTTCTCAATACGCACGGTACTGAGGTAGCACCACGGTCAAATGTAATCGGAGAAAATCTCCAGCAACAGCGGTTCCGCCATGGGGTTCCTTGGGTTGAATCAAGAGGTTGGAGAAAGGATAGCTGACCACTCCGAGGGGCGGTTTCCGCGCCCAACCCGAACACGAGCCATCGAATCAATTCTACCCAATAGACAAACGAAGGCAAACGCCGCCG
>JACZRV010000060.1 GCA_022574555.1 SAR324 cluster bacterium | reverse complement strand
AGTGCCTCGACGACGAGCACATCACAGTCATCGGCAGCCACGCCCTCGTCGATCCAGCCTGGTTTTCCCCAGGTTTGCTCGAATCCTCTAATTACAAAATCTTCATCCGCCCGAATGGACAAGTGGGCCCAGTGCTTCTTCGTAGATTCCAAAGTCGGTGCGAACACCGTGAGGCGGTTGGTTTTAACCCATTCCCGCGCCACCAATTCCGCATGCAGGGAAGTCCCATCGGTAACGTTCCATGTGGTTAGCATTTTTATGCGCATGACGCGGATCCCATTCTTTGGGCAGCAGGGTATCCATGGCGCCCTCGGTGCGCCAATAGCGATAAGACACGTGCTCGTATGTGGAGCAAGGTAACGGCTTCCCAGGGCGACTTCACCGGGATTGTGATCTTCCCCAGATCGAACGCCCGGGGGCGGAGCGGTCCTTCCCAATCGATCCAGCCCGTCGGAGGATGCTTGTGGTACAACTGGGTTGACGGGCCGAAAAACCCCTCCCGGCCCATCTCCCGTTCGAAGGTCCCTTCGGGCAGATCGCAGTGCGCCTGCCGCGAGGATATTCCTTCGGTTCTCGGCAATCGAATCCAGTGTTTCATTTTTTTACACTCCCCTTGACCCATCCGAAGGGATATTCCCGCGCCTCTCACCACCGGCGCGCGTTTTCACGCTATCTAATCAGCTTACCACGAGCGGCGTGAAGGAATCCACGTCGCTTTCCATCGTTTTGCCAGTTGTTCGCCCCTCACCCTCCGGTCACCCTCTCTCACAATAGCACGCGTTGCACCGCCCGGCGCCATGAGGCTATCTGCTCGGCGCGCCAATCCGCGGTTTGGCGGGGCTCGAAGACCCGCTCCGTGGTGCGCAGCGCGCGGATTTCTTCGGGGGAGTCCCAGAATCCGGTCGCCAGCCCAGCCAGATACGCCGCGCCGGCGGCGGTGGTTTCCCGGTTGCGGGGCCGGTCCACGGGAATGCCGAGTAGGTCGGCCTGTATCTGGCAGAGGAAATCGTTGGCCGAGGCGCCCCCATCCACCATCAGGGCATCTGGTGGTTTTCCCAATTCCCGGGTCATGGCCTCCATCAATTCCGCCACCTGAAAGGCGATCGCTTCCAGCGCGGCGCGGGCGACGTGGGCACGGCCCGTGCCCTGGGTGAGCCCGACCAGGGCGCCGCGGGCGTCGGGATTCCAGTAGGGCGCGCCCAGCCCTACGAACGCCGGCACGAAGTAGACCCCACCCGTATCGGGAACCGATTGGGCCAGGGCCTCGGTTTCCGGCGCCGAGGCGATGATCCCCAGCCCGTCGCGCAACCATTGGATCGCCGCCCCTGCGATAAAGATGGCGCCTTCCAGGACGTGATGGGTCTCTCCACCGATGCGCCATGCGATGGAAGTGAGCAGTCCCTCCTCGGAGCGGACGGGACGTTCGCCGGTATTGGCCAGCATGAAGCACCCGGTGCCGTAGGTATTCTTCATCATGCCGGGCTCCAGGCAGCCCTGCCCGAAGAGCGCCGCCTGCTGATCCCCGGCAATGCCGGCGATGGGAACGGGCGCCCCGAACAGCTCCGGGTGCGTATCGCCGTAATGGGCCGAGGATGGCATCACGGTGGGCAATACCCGATCCGGCACCCGGAAATATTCCAGCAGTTCGGCATCCCACGTCTGGGATTCCAGGCTGAAGAGCAGGGTACGGGATGCGTTGGATGGGTCGGTGATGTGGAGCCGGCCACCGCTCAGCCGATAGACGAGCCAGGAATCCACCGTGCCGAAGGCCAGCTCCCCCGCCTCTGCCCGCCGCCGCGCATCGGGCACCTCGTCCAGCAGCCAGGCCAGCTTGGTGGCCGAAAAATAGGCGTCGGCGACCAGACCCGTCTTGTGGCGCAGCATGGGTTCGTCGCCGGCGGCGCGGATCGCCTTGCAGCGCTCCGCGGTGCGGCGGCACTGCCAGACGATGGCCGGGGCCACGGGTTCGCCCGAGTTGCGATCCCACAACACGGTGGTTTCCCGTTGGTTGGCGATGCCGATGGCGTGGACGTCCGCCGGGGCGAGTCCGGCCAGTTTCAGCGCGTCGCGGGCGGTGGCGAGCTGGCTCTGCCAAATCTCCTCGGGGTCGTGCTCCACCCATCCGGGCCGGGGATAATGCTGGGTGACCTCCCGTTGGGCCACGGCGAGTATCTTACCCTGACGGTCGAAAAGGAGCGTGCGCGAGCTGGTGGTGCCCTGATCCAGGGCCATCACGACCTTACCCATGGCGGAACCTGTACTGTTTCAGATAGCCGGTGGTTAATTCCCTCCCCCGTGTACGGGGGAGGGCCAGGGTGGGGGTCGCCGTTCGCGCCCCTCCCCTCAATATCCCAGCGCGCAACCGTCCTTGCGGGGGTCGGAACCGGCTTTGAGCACCCCCGCCTTTTGGTCGATGAGGATCGCCTGCCCACCTCCCAAGGGCACCTGGGCTTCGGCCAGCACGTGACCTCGATCAACGAGCGCTGCCCGGCTTTCTGCGGGCACGCCCCGCTCCAACGTGACGGCGCCCTGGTAGGGCAGGAAGCGCGGTGCGTCGATGGCTTCCTGGAGATCCATGCCGTAGTCGATCCAGTTGGAAAGCACATAGGCGTGGCCCAGGGCCTGGTATTGGCCGCCCATGACGCCGTAGCAGAGGATTTCACCGTCGCCCCGGTAGGCCATGGCTGGGATGATGGTGTGCATGGGACGCTTGCCCGGCGCGATGCAGTTCAGGTGACCGGCTTCCAGGTTGAACCCCACCCCGCGGTTTTGCAGCGTGATCCCCGTTTTGCCTGCCACGGCGGCGCTGCCGAAGGTCCAGAACAGGCTGTTGATGAAGGAGCACGCGTTGCGGTCGCGGTCGACCACGCTCAGGTAGATGGTGTCCCGATGGTCGGGCAGCCCCGAGACCACCGGGTGCGAAAGCGCGATGGCAGGGTCGATTCGCGCGCGCTGCCGCGCCGCGAAATCCTTGGAGAGCAGCTCAGCGATGGGCAATTCGCTGAAGGCCGGGTCGGAGACGAAGCGGTCGCGCTCGGCCAGGGCCAGCTTGAACGCCTCGATGACGGTGTGGAGGTAGTCCGGGCTCAGGTGCTGCATGCTGGCCGGCTCGAACCCTTCCAGGATGTTGAGCGTCATCAGCGCGGCGATGCCCTGGCCGTTGGGGGGCATCTCGTACAGGCGCACCCCGCGGTATTCGCTGGAAATGGGCGCCACCCATTCCCCCCGGTGGGCCGCCAGGTCCTCCAGGCTCAGCAGGCCGCCGTTATCCTGGCTGAAGCGGACGATCTCCTCGGCGATGGCTCCGGTGTAGAAGGCCCCGCGCCCCTCTTTGGCGATCAGCCGCAGGGAGCGGGCCAAGTCCGGTTGCCGGTGGATCGTGCCCGCGCGGGGTGCTGCGCCGTTCACCAGCAACGCGCGGCGCGAGTCCTCGAATTGGGCCAGATCGGCCGCGTTTGTCTGCCAGACCTGGGCCACCACGGGCGTAACGGCATAACCCGCCTCGGCAAAATCGATGGCAGGCTGGAGCACCTCCCCCAGACCCATGGTGCCGAACCGGTTCAGGGCCTGATCCCACGCGTCGATGGCGCCGGGCACCGTGACGGGCAGCATGCCCCGGTGGGGTATCTGATCCAGCCCCATTTCGCGGAAAAATTCCAATGTGGCACCTGCCGGAGCACGGCCGCTGCCGTTGAATCCGTGCAGTTGGCCCGTTCGCGCCTCGTGATAGAGAATGAAGCAATCGCCCCCGATGCCCGTGGATTGGGGTTCGGTGACGCACTGGGTGGCGCCCGCAGCGATGGCGGCGTCCATGGCGTTGCCGCCCTGGCGCAGGATGTCCAGACCGGCCTGGGTCGCCATGGGGTGGCTGGTGGCCACCATGCCGTTGGTGCTCATCACCGCCGAACGGCCGGGCGCTTGGGTATCTCGCATACAGCCTCACAGAAATACTGATAATCGGCTCCCCCGCCTCCTCCGACAATCCATAGAAGCCCCCGATGCCGGCACTGTCTTCGGCGAGCCGAATCATGCCCTCGGCGATGTGGCGGGGCTGCACCGTGAGTTCTTCCCGACAATCGCGTAGGAAATCCGCGTCGTAGCCCCAATACCCCTTCGAGCGCAGGGCCAGATCGCTCAATGCCGCCGCCTCGCCGGGCTGGGGTTTGCGGAGGATCATTCCCTGCTCCATCTGACAGCCACGGGCGCTCGACCTCAAAATGCCGTGGCGGTCGCCTGCGCACTGCCCAGAGCATGATTCGGGACGCTGTCGAAAGCGAAAGCGGTGTAGAAATAGGTTGTGCCGCTCGTGACCGCGGTGTCCGTGAATGTCGCGCCGGCGCCGTTGAACACCTCAACCCCGGAGGCGATTCCGGCGGGAAAAGTGGCCGTGCCCCGCCGGATCATCACCCCGGCGAAATCGCTGTCCGTGGGGTTCGTCCAGTCCAGCACCACCTGCCCGTCCTCCGCCGTAGCCATAAAGCCCGTCACGTCCGCAGGCGCGGCCGTATCGCCCGTGGGAGCCGGATCGCCGTCCAGGGTGGGGTCGTAGATAAAGTGCAGGGCAATCTGGTTGACATATATTTTCCGGGAGACGGAGACGGCGCTTACTCTGTGTACGGTCGTTGGTACCGGGGTCTTGGTGGCCCAGGTGTCAGTCGAGGTATTATAGGCTTCCACGATAGCCGTCGCCGCAGACACATCGGTCGTACCTCCTATGAGGTAAGCCCGCTACCGACGGCGGCACATCCATGTTCCGATCGAGGCCTTGGCATGGCGGCTTTGACCTTCCAAATGTCTATTGCAGGGTCATAAGCTTCGACTACATCGCTTGATGGCCCTGTCGCGAAAAACACACCTCCAAAAACATAGACGATCCCATCTATCGCAACACTACAAGCTTCCAATCTGGCAGTCGGCATATTGGCGCCTGTGCCCCAACTATCGGTAACCGGGTCATAGATTTGCACCGTGGAGAGCGGCCCACCTCCACCAATTACAAGGATTTTTCCCCCTACCGATGCGCTGGCCGGTTCATCAGTTTGAGTTGGAATTCGGGCGAAACTGCTCCAGGTATCGGTTCCGGGATCGTAGCCATCCATATCGGCTGCCGCTTCATTAGAAGTAGTGCTACCGCCAAAAACATAGACAATTCCCCCCGTTGCGGCGCTTGCATGCAGGGTTCTTGGGGTTGGCATGTCCGCCTTGGTTGTCCACGAGTTTCCCGAGACGTCGTAAGCTTCCACCAAAACGCCTGGCTGATCATCCGGGGCCGCGGAAAGGTATATGATTCCGTCTACGGCGCTGATTGCGGATCGGACAACGGCCGTGGGCTTCGGTAAAGCCGCGACCCATGGGCTAGCCGGGTTAAAAGGATCGACGGTCGAATCGGTCACCATCTCCATCACGACCGTGCCCGCGTCGGTGGTCTGGCCGGCTGTGATATCCAGGGACATCGAGGCACTTTGCCAGGTGACAGTGTCGCTGGTGTCCAGCCCTTGCAGGGTCAGGGTGCGGTTGTCTCCCACAGGCACGCCGTCCACGGTGCCCGTGCCGGCCAGGCCAGGGGTGGTGTCGGTAATGGAGGCGATGGGCGTAGCGATATCGTCCGCCGTGACGGTTGCCGCGATGGATTCCACGCCCGCCCCCGCGATGCCCTTGATGATCGAATCATCCGGCCATTGGGGATGGGTATCCCACACCACCCACAGGGCGATACTGCCGAAACCGGTGCCGGAATCGCCATCGTTACCGTCGCCGCAAGCGCCGGCTCCGATCAGTGCCAGCACGATCAACAAGAGAGGAAATAGTATCGCGGCGGAGGATCGATTCCGCAGCGCCTTGATTTCAATTCCCATCGGGTCACTCCGCATTCTGGACGGGCTATCCCTCAGTAATCAAAATCGATCGATCCCGTTGCGCCACTGCCTGCTTCACCTCCGCCTCCGCCGCCATTGGAACTCGTACTGCTTTTGCCCCCTCCCCCGCTGCTGCTGCTCGTACTCGCCACGATAACGCCCACGGCAACGACGCCACCGATGGCCCAGACCCACCAGGGCAGCCCGGAATCGTCCTCCTCCCGCGCAAGGGGCGGGGATACCGGCTCGGGTAGAGCGGCCACGAGACCTTCCACGTCGGCGTCGGCCTGCGCAACAAGGATCACCAAATCTTCCACCTGCTGGTGCAATTCGGAGATTGAACAGTCATCGCACACCGTATTGCGCACGATCTTGTCGTCCTGGCGCACCAAGGTCAGGCTGATCTGGCTGAATTGGCCTTCGCGCACGATTTGCAGCGCGAAGAGGCGCTCCACCTGGAGGATGTCCTGGATGGCGCGGATGCACTGCTCCTCGGTGCATTCCTCCGCCTCCAGTTGCTCGAAGGCCAGCTCCTCCGCTTCGGCGTATTGGGCCCGTGATATCAGCCTGTAGTACTGGGAGAGCACCGACTCGAGCTGGGTATAGATGATGCTTTTTTCGGCGTCGGAGATTTCGCCGATAGCGGCGATGGGGGTCACCGCGGCGTCGCGCTTCTCCGCCTGAGCCAGCCCCAAGGAGGGCATGAGGAAAAACCAGATTGTGGCCAACGAAATATAGCGCTTCATGACCGCCCATCACTGGGTGCAACCGGTAGTGAAGAATCCCCCCGATCAGTAGCTACCGATATGGCGCATATATAGCAGTAAATTCGGTAAATTGGGACACTCGATCCGCAGACAACATTATCACCTCTCCCCGCGAGCGGGGAGAGGTGCCACGCGTCACACAGACTTGCCCTCGACGTCGAGGAAGACCTCGCGGGCGTCGCCGAAGATATCGGGGCGGATGATCACGTAGTCGGCGTTGCGCACTGCCGGAAATGCGGCGAAGGCGCGCAGCTTGGCCGGGGCGATATTGACCACCCCCACCGGCTTGCCCATCGTCTTGGCGCGGTCGATCCCCATTTGCAGCAGCGCAGCGACGGCGGGGTGGTCTTCCTGATAGAAGCTGCGCACGCGGACGTTGCGGCTGTCCATGCCCTGCGCCAGTTGGGAAAGTTCGCCCACGTCGAAGACGAATCCGTCGAAGTCGTCCCCGAAGGCCTCCAGGGTCAAAAGCTGGGCCGGGGTGCGGCAGAGGAGGTGATACTCCAGCCCATCGCCCCGCTTGAGCCCGTTTTGGCGGAGCAGACTGGTGATGGCTTTGATCTCCTTGGCGCTGTGCACGGCGGGGATCATGATCGAGATATTGTCCAGCCCCATCACGTCCCGTGCCCGGGCCAGGCCCTTCAATTCGAGAGAAATGGCCTCCTCGTAGTCGAGGTCGGTATAGCGGGCCGCGCCGCGGGCTCCCAGGGTGGGGTTGTTCTCTTCCAGGCTGAAGGGCTTGCCGCCGATGAGGCGGTCCAGATCGGCGCTGGTGGCATCCGGCAGCAGCACCCGCACCGGACGCGGATAGACCGAAGCCGCGATGCGGCCAATGCCTTCGGCCAGCTTCTCCACGAAATACTGGGCCTTGTCCGGGTAACCCTTGCTGACCTCGTCGATTTTGGCGGCCAGGCCGGGCTCCTCGCCCCCCTTCCAACTGTCATAGGCCAGGATGGCCAGGGGGTGCACCTTGACTTCGTCGCGGATGATCTCGTCCATGCGCAACATACCCACCCCCTCGCCCGGAAACTGGGCGTCGGGAAAGGCTCGGTCCGGGTTGCTCTGTTGGAAGTAGAACTTGGTGGTGGGCATTTCGAGCTGGTCCAGGCGGATTTCCTCCAGCTTGTACGGAAGGATGCCCTCGTAAACGGTGCCCTTACTGCCTCCGGCGCAGGAGACGGTGATGTCGGCACCATCCTCGATGGATTTGGAGCCGCTGCCCGTGCCGACGATGCAGGGGATGCCCAATTCCCGGGAGATGATGGCCGCGTGGCAGGTGCGCCCGCCCGAATCGGTGACGATGGCCGCGGCGATCTTCATGATCGGCACCCAGTCCGGATCGGTCATTTCCGTGACCAGAATCGAGCCCGCCTTGAAATCCTCGATCGACTTTGCGGACTTGATGACATGGGCCGGTCCGGCACCTACCGAATCGCCCACGGCCATGCCCTCTGCCAGAACACGGCTGGTGCGCTCCAGCACGGTGCGGCGTATGACCCCCAATTCCCGGCGCGAATGGACGGTTTCGGGGCGGGCCTGCACGATGAAGAGGTCTCCGCTTTCCCCGTCCTTGGCCCATTCCATGTCCATGGGCTTGTAATGGCCTGCTTCCTGGGAGTAGTGATCCTCGATGATGGCAGCCCAGCGGCCGAGAGTGAGCACTTCCTCGCTATCGAGGCAGAAGGTCTCTCGTTCCTCATTGGGCACCGGCACGTTTTTCGTTCCTTTTTCCACGTAGATCATCTTTTGCTGCTTTTCGCCCAAGTGGGAATAGATGATCGGACTTTTGCCCTTGAGAAGGGTGGGCTTATGGACATACCACTCGTCGGGGTTGATCGACCCCTGCACCACGTTTTCTCCCAGGCCATAGCCACCGGTGATGTAGACCACGTCGCGGAATCCGCTTTCCGTATCGATGGAAAACATCACGCCCGCGGAAGCCAGGTCGCTGCGCACCATCTTCTGCACCGCAATGGAGAGCGCCACGGAGAAATGGTCGAACTCCTTTTCCTGGCGGTAGGCGATGGCCCGGTCAGTGAAAAGGGAGGCGAAGCAGGCCCGGCACGATTCCAGCAACATGTCGTGCCCATGGACGTTGAGATAGGTATCCTGCTGGCCGGCAAAAGACGCGTCGGGCAGATCCTCGGCCGTGGCGCTTGAACGTACCGCAGTGTCGACCTCGCCACCGTATTCCTTGCACATCTGGTCGTAGGCTTCGCGAATTGCCTGCACCAGGTCATTGGGCAATTCGGTGCCCCGAATCAGGTCGCGGATCTTTTTGCCCCGCTCGGCGAGCAAGGGCAGATTTGTTGCGTCCAATCCCTTGAGCAGGGATTCCATTTCGCTCCGGATGCCGCTGACATTGATGTAGTGATTGTACGCCGGGGCCGATACGGCGAATCCGTTGGGAACCCGCACCCCCTTGTCGGTGAGGTTGGCAAACATTTCCCCCAGCGAAGCATTCTTGCCTCCGACGATGGGAACGTCCTGGATTCCCAGGTCCTTGAACCAATAGATGAACTTATCTTTGTCTTTGATGGCCATGACCCCTCTTTCCTTATAATGTGCCCGGACCGCGCCGGCTCCCCGGCATCCGGCCCGCATTCATTATGGAATGGTTGAGACAACAACGATCTGCCGGGATTCCTCCCCTCGCACCCCCATTTGACAACTATGGCGCTATGGGCCGACTACGATTTCGGAGTAAACCATGATGGCGACGGCGCTCAGGGGTGCGAGCGTCGAGGCCCCTGTCGGGGACCCCACCCAAGTGTACAATCAGATATTATTGGGCAGATCTTATTGGGACCTGCTGAACGCCAGTGGCCATTGATCACAGCCCGATCAGGAAATCTTGCCTTCCTCGGCAAGTTTATTGATGGCTTCCTCCATCTCGTCCACATCCTCCAGGTATGGAATGCCGTACGTATCGCAAATTTTCTTGTGCACCGCCCAGAGCTGGGAATGCACCGACGAGGGGCGCGTGGAGGTCAGCGTGTCCTCGTTCTTGGTTTTCTTGTATTCTTCCAGCCCCTGCACGATCGCCGTGAAGTGATCCTTGAATGGGTCTTCGGCGATGTCGACCAACTTTTTTCCCGTTTTCATGGCGAAGTTGATGTAATTTTCGCTCGATTCGAAATCCTTGCTTTGCAGGTCGGTGATGCCCTGCTTGATGCATTTGTTCAGGCGATTGAAAAGCTTGAGATTCTTGATGGTGAAAAGCGTTTCGGCCATTTCATGCTCCCCGCTCGGGTGTCGTATTGTATTGGAATGCCCAGAGAGGTCGGGCCCCGGATTATGGTGACAAGGGGTTACCCTAGATGAAAACAAACCAAACGGGAAGCGCGATTTTTACTTCCGGGAATCCGTGCCAAACGTGTCAAACGATTGCGGCATCGCGCCCATTGACCTGGGCTCCCGGTGCGCTCGATTCTGTTCCCATCTGCTCCCGAACATCCGGGCCATTCCCTCACTTGCCGAATTGGATTAGAATACAGTACGGTCTAAACGGCTCGGGAGGGAAATGCAACCCGATAAGCCCCAGTCATAAGCCGCAATCAGCGGGCGTATTGAAACACCACCATCATGCGGACTGGCATGGAATCATTCGACGTCAAGGTATTGGGCGGGACCTTTACGGTTCACGAACTCATCAGCCAGGAGGAATCGGGTCAGATGCCGTCTCTCGAGTTCATCCGCACCGTGCCACCCGATCGCTGGTTTGTGATGCTGGACGAGAATCTATCCGGCGATCAGCGGGATACGCTGGCCCTGATCGACGATGATTTCGAATTCCAGATCATGGCTTCCGGAAATTTTCAAGGAGAGTAGGAGGCTGCGGGTTCCATGGGGCAGCAATTCATCGCGGTGCTCGATTTCGGCAGCCAATATGCGCACCTGATTGCCAAACGGATCCGCCATTTGGGCGTGTACACCCGCATCTTCGCGCCCGACGTGTCCGCCGCGGAGGTGCGCGCGGCCAAGGGCTTGATTCTCTCCGGCGGGCCGCAGTCGGTTTTCGGGGAATCCCCCGTGCCGTTCAACAGCCAACTCCTCGAGCTCGATCTGCCCATCCTGGGGCTGTGCTACGGCCATCAGCTTCTGGCCCATCACCTGGGAGGCGACGTTCGCAACTTGGGCTGTGGTGAATACGGTAAAACCAAGCTCGTCGTTGAAACCGGGGACGACTCTCCACTGCTAGCGGGCTTTCCGCAAACCACCGAAGTGTGGATGAGCCACGGCGACACGGTATTTGCTCCGCCGCCGGGATTTCGCGGCTTGGCCCATACCGGGATCTCCCCGGTGGCCGCCATGGAGCATACCGGGCGGCCCATCTTCGGGCTGCAGTTCCATCCCGAGGTCAGCGACACGCCCGAGGGTAACCGCGTCCTGGCTAATTTTGTGCGCATTACCGGCGTGGAACAGGGGTGGAACATGGAAATATTCATGCACGAGACCCTTGCCGCCGCTCAGGAGCAAGTTGGCCAGCGCAACGTGCTCATGTTTCTCAGCGGCGGGGTCGATTCCACCGTCGCGTTTGTCCTGATGACAAAAGCGCTGGGCGACGACCGGGTGCTGGGTCTGTTTATCGATAATGGTTTCCTGCGAAAGAACGAGGCCGAACGGGTTCTGGAAATTTATGAGCGGCTTGGGTATCACAACGTCCGTCACCTCGACGCGTCGAGGATGTTCCTGGAGGCCATCGCCGGCACGACGGATCCCCAGGAAAAACGCTTGGCGGTGGGGGAAACCTTCATCCAGGTACGGGACAAATACTTGCGAGAGATGAGGCTTGACCCGAACAACTGGCTGCTCGGGCAGGGGACGCTCTATCCTGACATCATCGAGTCGGGTGGTAGCGGCCATGCGGAGGTCATCAAGTCCCATCACAACCGAGTCGATGGCGTGCGCGATCTGATCGCCGCCGGGCTTGTGGTCGAACCTCTCAAGGAACTCTACAAGGACGAGGTGCGCATTCTCGGTAAGACCCTGGGTCTGCCCGATGAGGTGGTGCAACGCCATCCGTTTCCGGGACCGGGACTTTCCATCAATGTTCTGTGTGCCACCGGGAAGGAGCGCTTTCCGGAGCAGGAAAAAGCGGCGTCGGCGCTCGAGGCGGTGCTGAACGACACGCCCTACCAGGGATCTCTCCTCCCCGTGAGATCTGTGGGGGTGCAGGGCGATAAACGGACGTATACCTCACCGGTGGCGATCACCGGTCCTCGCGACTGGGACGCGCTGGAGGATATCTCCATCCGCATCACCAATGAAGTGCGCGAAGTCAATCGGGTGGTGGTCCTGCTCTCTCCGGCCTCTCTTCCGGCGTTGCGGCTCAAGGCGGCCTACTGCACTGAGGAGCGGCTGGCGCTCCTCGCCGAGGCGGATTTCCTGGCCACCGAGGCCCTGCAGCGCAACGGGCTGATGGGCGATATCTTTCAGTTGCTGGTGATTCTGCTTCCCCTGACCACAGGGAGCAGCGGCGAATGCCTGGTGCTGCGGCCGGTCATTTCGGAAGACGTGATGACCGCACGCTTCGCCCCCATCGATTGGAAGGTGTTGCATCCTTTGACCGAATCGCTTATGGGGCTGACAGGCATCGAGGCGGTATTTTTCGACGTCACCCACAAACCGCCGGCGACGTTCGGGTGGGAATGATAACGGTCATTCCTGCGGCCGCGAACGTGACCGGGAGCCAGGGCGCGATCGGTCACGCGGCCACCCACGACCCGGTTATCCCAACGGGCCAATCACGGAGAAGACGATCATGAAATTTGGCGTGTATATGTTTCCCACCGATTATGCCATCGCACCGGCAGAATTGGCCCAGGCCCTGGAAGAGAGAGGATTTGAATCGCTTTTTTTTCCGGAGCACACCCATATCCCTGCCAGCCGGGCGACGCCCTTCCCGGGTGGCACAGACCTGCCCAAGGAATATTCCCATACCCTGGACCCCTTCGTGGCGCTGGCGGCCGCGGCAACCGCGACAAAATCGCTGCTGATCGGTACGGGCATCTGTCTGGTAATCGAGCGTGACCCCATCGTCCTAGCCAAGGAAGTGGCCAGCCTGGATCACATCTCTGGTGGAAGGGTGCTCTTTGGGATCGGCGGAGGCTGGAACCGGGAAGAAATGGAAAACCACGGCACCGAGTACAAACAGCGCTGGAAAGTTATGCGCGAACGCATCGAGGCCATGAAGGAGATCTGGACCAAGGACGAGGCCACCTACCACGGCGAGCATGTCAACTTCGACCGTATCTGGTGTTGGCCCAAGCCCATTCAAAAGCCCCACCCGCCGATCATCGTTGGCGGCGATGGCGCTGGTACGCTGCCCCGCGTCGTGCGTTATGGCGACGAGTGGATGCCCATTTACCGTGGCCTGTCGGCCTTTGGGGAGCGGGCAAAGCAACTGAAAGACTTGGCTGAAGAGGCGGGCCGCGGTCCGATCCCAATCGGTATCTTCGGAGCTTCCAGCAAACCCGAGATGCTGGAACAATACCGTAAGGACGGGGTTTCGCGCTGCGTATTTCCCCTGCCTCCCGAGAGCGCGGATCTCGTGTTGCCCCGATTGGATAAACTGGCCGGCGTCGCGAAGAGTTTCGGTTGACCGCAGCTCCACTTCGCCGGAATATTTGATTTTGCCTATATTTTCGACTCGGCAGAATGGAGGAATTGCGTAACGATATTCAGGTAAAATTTCATGCGTCACTCGGCCCTGCGGCACCGCTGCGAAGTCTCGTAGCGCTCCCTACCCCACGTTGTGGAGAGGGGGCTGAGGGGTGAGAAATCTCATATAATAACAATATATTAAGTGGTGTTCACTGACCTGCGAGACCAGGCATATTGGCGAATACCAAGCGCCGGGTTCGAGCAAGACGGTGTTCCGCTGGTTTACCAATCCGTGTCGTCCGGAGTGACTATTTTTCCCTTGCGAACCCGAATTTGACGGTGTGAGACGACGCGCTCGTGCAGGATCTGGTGTTTCGACGCTTCGTCGTAAATTTCCAAACTACCGTCTAACTTGAGCATGAGACGCACACCGTCCGCACCTGGATTAATGGAAAACGTTTGGACGCCGAAATCCCACAATTTGGGCCGGGCCCGGCCCGTGGGCGCCTCCGCTGCTTCTGTTTTTATCAGGCAAACATACCGTTCGGGTTCTTCGCCGCGGGAGTCGGTTTCCAGTTTGTATTCCGTGGCCAGCTTGTGCACCGACCGCCGCTTGTAGGAATTCATGGGTTCCAGCTGCAACTCCTCCTCCCCGGAAACGAGAAAGTATTTGATGCGGCTTTCCAAGTCTTCCAGGAAGCGAGTTTCACTGCGGTGCGAGTCCCGGAATTGTCTCGCCGATTCCGGCGCGTTACGGCTGTTGGATCTTGGTCTCATGCATTACTGTGCGGAAGATGTTGAGTGGGAGTTCGTCTGGCACGGTTACGTCTGTGCCCACCGCCCCGAGATAGGATAGCCGAAAGACCGTAAACAGTCTCTAAAAACCCTCTGCACCCCGTCATCCGTGACCGTTGCTGCTCATGCCGCGGAATACCGGCAACCTCAATTCTCCCTGCGACTGCACTCAGGAGATCAGCTCCAGCAAACCGCATACCTATGCGATGAAAAAGAAAGATGCAATCCACCAACAGAATTGCAATAATGTTGCCGCTGGTTCAGGTCTGCGGCGCGGCCCGCCACAGGGCCTGGGACAAGGAAATTCAACTTGGAGCAGGGTAGCTCCACCGACACCAGGAGGTGAATGTTGAGTGGGTCCTGCTCCCGGTGCCAGGGAAAGGGCATCGTGGTCGACCCCATGGGTTCGACGGCTACGGCCACGATCTGCCAGTGTTCGGTCCGTTGCGATGTGTGCCGCGGTGCGAGATTTATTATTACCCGCGACGCCGCCCGGAGGGATGTGGCACAACGGTGCGAATGCGAAAACCGGCGCTTGCGGGTGCGTATCTATAACGAGGCGCAGGTGCCGGCGAAATTTCACGGGGCACGCCTGGACGAAACCCAACGGGACGCAAATAATTTCGACGCGTTCAACATCTTCACCTTGTTGGCAAAGGATTACCGGCGCCATGATCGGGGCATCTTGCTGATGGGGCCGCCGGGCGTGGGAAAAACCCACCTGGTCGCTGGTTTCCTGTACGAGATCGTCTTTCGGCACGGGATTCCGGCCCAGTTCCAAGACGTTTCCGGCCTGTTGAAGCGTCTCCGCTCGGGATATGCGCGCGATGAACCCGAGGAACTGCTCATCGACCCCTTGATCAATGTCGAGGTGTTGGTGGTGGACGAACTGGCCAAGGGCCGCAACAACGCCTGGGAACTGAATATCCTCGACACGATCATTTCCCATCGATACAACAGCCGCAAAACCACCATTTTCACCAGCAACTACACCGATCAAAGGGCCAGCACCCTGGTGGAGCGGGTGCGGGGTAAAGACCGCATGGACGAAGAACGAGTTTTCCGTGACACCCTGGTGGAGCGGGTGGGCAGCCGCATATACTCCCGATTGAAGGAGATGTGCGATTTTGTTCTGCTGGAAGGAGCCGACCGGCGAGAATGGAACGGCGAACCGGTTCCGCAATGAGCAGGGGCAAGCGCCGCTTTGGCAAGGTGCTCATCACCGGCGCCAGTTCGGGCATCGGCCGTGCTTTGGCGTTGGAGTTGGCCGAGCCGGGCGCCCTTTTTGCCTTGGTGGCCCGCCGCAAGGATCGGCTGGATGCGCTCAAGGTAGAGCTCGAGGGGCAGGGCGCCACCGCTTTGGTCTTCGCCGCCGATGTACGCGACAGCGCGGCAATGGGCGAGGTGGCGCGGCAGTTCATCGAGGCAGGCGACGGGCCGATGCTGGCCGTAGCCAACTCCGGGATCAGCAAGGGCGACGCGCTGCACACGGGCGACCCCCAGCCCATGAATGAGGTCTTCTCGGTAAACGTGCAGGGGACGATCAACACTCTGGCTCCGCTGATCCCGCACATGATGGAGCGCCGGGAGGGTCACTTGGCGGTAGTCGGTTCTGTGGCTGGATTCCGCGGGCTGCCCGGCAAGGGTGCCTACTGTGCCTCCAAGGCCGCGGTAAAAACGCTCATGGACGCGTACCGCCCCGCCCTCCGTGCTTATGGTATCAAGGTGACCACGATCGCGCCAGGCTGGGTGGTCTCGGAAATGACGGCTAATAACTCCTTTCGTATGCCCTTTTTGATGGATACCGACCGCGCCGCGCGAATCATCGCCGATGCCCTGGCGCGGGGCAAGCGGGAATGCGTGTTTCCCTGGCAAATGCGTCTGGCGCTGCCGCTGATCCGCCGGCTGCCGGATTGGATCCTGTCGTCACGGGTATGAAAGGGTTGCCGCAGGTTCCGACTCCGAACCAGGAGATGCCCGGCGCCCATGATTGCTCGGCTGTCGAGCGGACTGAGCGTTTCGTAGATCAGGTCCTGTCGCTTATCGGGGTTTGCACGGCCAGACTGCGGTGGTGGTACAGGCCAGTCAATCCCAAACAACCGATTGCGGACTCGAGTGCCCAAATCCACCCTTCGTCTATCCCTTTCCCACGGCAGTTTCCAGCCGGCCCCAGGCGTTTCAAAAAGACCAGTCGCGGGCGGTGGGGCCTAAAAATATCCTGGCTGACTTGCCTGCTGGCCATATCCACGGCGTCCTGCGCTCCGACAGAGGGCAAGGATACGAGCTTCAAGGTGCGCACCACGAGCAATAGCGACTTCAAAGTGAGTTTCGTGGAGGTGGGTAATTTTCCGATCTACATGGTCGCCGCCGATATCGACGGCGATAATTTGCTCGACGTGGCGACGGCGGATCGATTCGGCGATACGGTGACGGTGCTCACCGGAGGGCTCACCGAAGGTTTTACCAAATCCACCACACTCAATGTGGGCCGGGATCCAACCGAGGTGCTCATCGCTGATTTCGACGGTGCCCACGATCTGGATCTGGCCGTGCTCAATAACCGTGGGCTGGACATCACCATCTTCCTCAGCAAGGGCTCAGGACGGTGGCGTTTATCGGCCACCTACAGCCTCGGCGAACTGATAACGCAGATGGCCGCAGTGGATCTGGATGGCGACGGGAGTTCGACGCAGGATATCGTCGCCACCGTGAGCGAAATACACGAAGTGTGGGCACTGATCAATGACGGGTCCGGGAAATTTCCCACCAAGGTGAGGACACCCGCCAACCTTAGTCCGGGCCGCTTTCTGGTGGGTGATTGGAATGGGGACGCCCTCCCCGACCTGGCGGTGCTCAATTCGGCGAACGACAGGATGACCCCGCTTTTGGGCGATGGGCTGGGCTCCTTCGACCGCAAGCCCAATGCGGGATTCGCGACCCCCGACAACCCCTCCTACGCCGTCACTTTCGACTTCAACGGCGACGGTGACGACGATATCGCCGTTACCAACCGCTTTGGCGATTCCGTTTCCATTTACCGCAGCAATGGAGAGGGGGGGTTCAAGGCGCCGTTCAGCGTGGATGTGAGAAGGGACCCGGCTGAAATGATTGCCGCGACCCTGGACGATACAGGCGAGAACGACGACCTGGCTTTCGTCCATCGTAATACAACGCGAGTCTCCGTGTTGCTCCGCAAAGAGAACGGCCGTTTCATAGGTCACGAAGTGCGTGTGGGCAACGATCCCTTCGGCATCGCCGCGGGTCTCTTTACCAAAGACGAAACGACCGACCTGGCCGTAGTCGAGCGCGATGACCGCGTTTTGTCCATCCTCGCCAACAGAGGTTCGGGCAACTTCATCCGCACCAGGATCGGCTTCGAGAGCCGCGTCAGCTTCCCGCTCACCGTGGACCTGGATGGCGCCGGGGGCCACGACGATCTGCTCCTTCTGCAATCCCTCGCCGACC
The DNA here is from genome assembly GCA_022574555.1 of SAR324 cluster bacterium. Classification (GTDB taxonomy): domain Bacteria; phylum SAR324; class SAR324; order SAR324; family JACQKK01; genus JACZRV01. The sequence continues at coordinate 6,021 of JACZRV010000060.1, read as the reverse complement.
GCGTCGTCATTCTGGAAAACGTGCATTGAGCTGAGGGCGGATTCCCTCTCACACTGAAATTTGCGTGATGGGGAGGGAGACGGTACGCCATGTCCCGGCGCCCTCAGCCCCGCAGCGCGCGCAGCACCGCCTCGGGCTCCTTGGCGATGACGGTGAGCAAGACTCGGGCGGGCGTATCGGGGGTGCGGCGTTTCTGTTCCCAGTCCCGCAGGGTAGCGAGCTTGATGCCGAACCGGCCCGCGAACTCGGCTTGGGTCATCTTCAGCTTACGGCGAATCCTGGTCACGTCCACGTTGTCGGGGACATAGATGGTGGTGACCCGCCCCTCGAATTTTTCCCCTTTCGCGTAGGCCGCGGCCTCCTTGGCGCCGCGAATCAGGCTTTCGCCAACTTTGGTCATAGATTTCTCCCGTACTTGGGGTTCACAGAGGCTATAGAGTCTTTACGACCTCCTTCAGGACGTTTCGTTCAGCCTGGGTCAAAGCGATTTTAATTGACTTGCTGTAGACACCCAACAAAAATAATCGGCCTGAGGTGGATCGATAAAAATGAAGTCTCGTACGCCACCGCTCTTGCCCTTTCCCTTGGCGGCCCATCGGAGTTTCCTGACGCCACCTGTCCCCTGGAGGACGTCGCCGGCACGGGGGGTGGCGGAGAGGTGGTATTTCAGTTCGTCTAATTCCTTCTCCGAAAGCAAACCTGCGGCCTGCTTGATGAATTCCGGTGTTTCGACCACAGTAACGAGCATGTGTCATTTTTATACGGCAATGCCGTATCTGTCAAACAGGTTTCGCATGATGTGGGTTGTCTTATGCTCTGTGTAATGGCGTGTCACCGGAAGTCGCGGCTGGGGACGGCTTGGGGCTGACGCTCCAGGACGGGGCGCCAAAAGTGTTCGGCCACCAGATGCACGACACCGTCCTGCGCCTGGAGCTTGCCGCTGACGCCGAGAAAGGAGGCGGTGCGGATCAGCAGCGACTGGGTCTGGAAGAGACGCTTCCAGATGACCAGGTTCACGAACCCGGTTTCGTCCTCGAGGGTCATGAAGACCACCCCGCCGGCGGTGCTGGGGTGCTGGCGGTTGATGGGCATACCGGCGTAGCGCACCCGACTGCCGTCGCCCATGCCCGTAACCGTCCGGGCGTCGGGCAGCCCCAGACGGCGCAGCGCCGGACGCAGGGGAGCCAGGGGATGGCCGCGCACGCTGTGGCCGGACGCCTGCCGGTCCCACCCGATGGTTTCCATGGCATCCAGGGGCCGAAAGGCCGGCAGCGGCTCCGCCTCGGGCAAGGGCAGTGTCGTTAGGAACGATGTTGTTCGGGGCAATGTCGTTAGGGGCAATGTCGTTAGGAGCGATGTCGTTAGGGGCGATGCCCTCTCCGATCGCAGCGGTGCCCCCCGCACCTGCCAGAGCGCTGCACGGCGCTCCAGACCGAAGTCCAGGAAGGCGCCCGCCGAGGCCAGCGCGGTCAAATCCTTTTGGTTCAAGCCGGCGCGGTACATGAAGTCCTCCAGCCCCTTAAAGGGCGCCTGCCGCCGCACGAGTTCGATGCGCCGCCCCTGCCCGGTGGTCAGCCCCTTGACATAGCGCAGCCCCATGCGCAGCGCGGGCCGGGGTATTTCGGTCTGTTGGGCAGCCGCATTCCCGGCCAAGGGTGTGGTGTACGGGTGGCCGCGTGCCTGAGCAGGGAGCTGTAAGCCCCTGTCTCGCAGGATGGGCCCTTCGACTCCGTATGACGCTACATTCCGCTTTTGTGGGGCCGGTTCCAAGGTGCAATCCCAATCGCTGTGCACGACGTCCACGGGGCGCATCTCCACGCCGGAGCGCTTGGCATCCTCCACGATGGTGGCCGGGTGGTAGAAGCCCATGGGCTGGGCATTGAGCAGGGCGCAGGTGAACGCCGCCGGATGGTGGCACTTGAGCCACGAAGTGGCATAGGCGATCAGGGCGAAGCTGGCAGCGTGGCTTTCCGGGAAGCCGTATTCGCCGAAGCCGAGAATCTGGTTGAACACCCGCTCGGCGAACTCGGGGGCGATGCCCTTGCTTACCATGCGGGAGACGAGGCGCTCGCGGTGCTTTTCGATCCGCCCGCTGCTCCGCCACGCGGCCATGTCGCGGCGGAGCTGATCGGCCTCGCCGGGGGTGTAGTCGGCGGCCACCACGGCCAGCCGCATCACCTGCTCCTGAAAAAGGGGCACACCCAGGGTTTTCTTGAGCACCGGCTCCAAGGAGGGATGGGGATAGACCACCGGCTCTTTCCCGTGGCGGCGGCGGAGGTAGGGATGCACCATGCCCCCGGTAATGGGGCCCGGCCGCACGATGCTGATCTCGATCACCAGATCGTAGAACCCCTGTGGCTTGAGGCGGGGCAGCATGGCCATCTGGGCACGGCTTTCGATCTGGAACACACCCACGGTATCGGCGCGGCGGATCATCTCGTAAGTAGCTGGATCGTCCGCCGGAATCGTGGCCAGGCTCAGCCGGGGCCCGCCCTGGCGCTCGATCAGGTCGAAGCAGAGATGGACCAGGTGCAGCGCACCCAGCCCCAGCAGGTCCACCTTGAACAGCCCCAGGGCCTCCACGTCCTCCTTGTCCCACTGGATCACGGTGCGCTCGGCCATGGTGGCGTTTTCGATGGGCACCAGGTCGTGCACCGGCTCGTGGCCCAACAGAAACCCGCCGGGATGGATGGACAGGTGGCGGGGAAAGTCCTGCAGCTCGTTGGCCAGATGGAGCAGGTGGGCGTGCATCGTCTGCCCGGGGTCCAGACCGGCCTGCAACAGGGCCTCGGGCGAAACGCCGCCATAGGCGCCCAGCATCTTGGCCAGCCGGTGCAGCAAGGTTTCCGGCAGGCCCAATGCCTTGCCCACGTCGCGCACGGCCGATTTGGCCCGGTAGCGGATCACGTTGGCCACCATGGCCGCGTGGCTGCGCCCGTACTTCTCGTAGACGTGCTGGATCACCTCCTCCCGCCGGTTGTGCTCGATATCCAGGTCGATGTCGGGCGGCTCGGAGCGCTCGCGGGAGATGAACCGCTCGAACAGCAGCCCCATGCGCACCGGGTCGATGGCGGTGATGCCCAGGCAATAGCACACCGCCGAATTGGCCGCAGAGCCCCGCCCCTGGCAGATGATGTTCTCCCGCCGGCAGAAGCGCACGATCTCCCACATGGTGAGGAAATAGCCGCAGTAGTCCAGTTCCTCGATCAACGCCAGTTCGCGGTTGATCTGAGCCTCCACGTCGGCGGGCACCGTGCCTCCATAGCGTCTGCGGGCGCCCGACAGGGTCAGCCGCCGCAGCCACTGGGCCGAGGTCATGCCGTCGGGCAGGCGCTCGGAGGGATAGCGGTAGTGCAGCTCGCTCAGGCTGAAGCGGCACCGCTCCGCCACCTCCACGCTGCGCGCCACCGCGGCGGGATCGTCGGCGAACAGTGCCCGAAACGACGGGAGGGGGTGAAGGGCGTGTTCCGCGTTGGGATTGATGCGCCGCCCCGCGGTGTGGAGGGTCACGCCGTGGCGGATGCAGGTCAGCACATCCTGCAACGGGCGGCGGTCCGGGGTGTGATAGAGCACCTCGCTGCCCGCCACCAGGGGCAGGCCATGGCGCGCCGCCCGTTCCCGCAGCCGGGCTTCGTCCCCCACCTCCTCGGCCCGCCGGTGACGGGTGACCAGGGCATAGAGGCGGTCGCCGAAGGCCTCGCGCAGCATGCCCGCTTCCCGCCGTGGATCGGCCTCCCCGGTCAGCAGGCTCCGCCCGCCGCCCCAGAGGGCGATCAGCCCCGGGGCATGGGCGCAGAGCTCGTCCCAGGCGACTGTGCTTTCGCCCTTGGGCGAGCGGCGGCGGCCGATGGTGATCAGGCGGCACAGATTGGCATAACCGGCCCGGTGCTGTGCCAGCAGAACCATCAAGCTGCCGTCGTCCAGGGTCATCTGGGCGCCGGTGATGAGGCGCATACCCAGCTCGCGGGCCTTCACGTGGGCGCGCACGATACCGTAGACCCCGTCCCTGTCGGTGAGGGCCACGGCGGGCAGACCCATCCCATGGGCCGCCTCCACCAACTCCTGTGGATGGCTGGCCCCTTCCAGGAACGAATAGTTGCTCTTGCACCACAGAGGTACGTAGGCGGTCATGGGGGAGTGGGCGATAAACTATGCCGCGCATCCGTGCTGTAGCGGCGGATGTCCTGTCCGCCTGCTCTTGATAGAGAGAAGCCGATGTGAGGCACGTGGCTATGAATATCGCAAATGATTATAGTTGACAGATACGATTCCGTATTTTCGAAGGGCCGTACTCAATGGAAAATCGTCTGTCAGTACGACCGATTTCCTGCGTCCGAGTTCGAGGATTCCGCCGTCCGTTAGACCAAGTCTCAAGAAGATTTCGTTCGACGACACCGTTTTGCTTGAGATAAAAATCTCATCTAATACATCAATCTGATTTTGAAATATTTGAAAAGCCGGTTTTTGCCAGTTTTCTTCGAGATGGCTTAAAAGATTCGATACCTCGGTTAATACATTTGGCGTTACAATGACTCTCGGAAAAAATGATACGATGCTTTTGACAAGACGATAGTCTTCAGGCTCGTATTTTCGCGTTCTTTTGAATGAGCGGATGCGATCCTCTCCAATGTCTCCGACAACAATGAGCAGTAATAAATTCGCATCGAGGACGATTCCTCGCTGTCTGTTTCTTGAAAATATTTTTTGATAATGCTCTGAGACATTCATAAGACTCTATGTATTCTCATGGCAACAACTCTCCCAGAATTGGTTTCGATTTTGAACTTTTTATATTTTCCTCCTTCGAATTCCGTATCTGATGTATTGTAACTAAGGGTGACATACCAATAGAGTTCACCACTCGAAAGCTCTACTTCTTCAACTCTCAAATCAGTCGGAGATTCTTCTGTTAGCTGGACCAATGATTGTTTAGCGATGCTGGTTGCATCGGTAGCCGTAATCATGTTGAATCCTTTCAAGATAGAGAAGTGTTTTTCATTTTGGTTAAAGTGAGCATATTCACGATGACCTATGTCATCAACTTGAGCGTCTGGTTAAAAGAAGTTATCCCTGTTCCCTCGAATTCAGCATAGCCTTCTTGTAAAAACAACTATCCCCCTTCCCTACTTTCCCGGCAGCAGCCGCTCCATTTCCTCCAGGGTGCGGGCCCCGCCTCCCGCCAGCGGAAGCGTCCGGCGATCATCAGGTGGATCACCAGGAACAGCTCCCCCTCCAGCCCGATGGCGGTCCTCTTGCCCAGCCGGCGCAGCGCCACCACCCGCTTGCCGTCCGCGTCGCGCAGGGGCGGATTCACCGAGCGCAGCAGAAACGGACTGGCCAGCCGAATCTTCTCCAAGGGCCGATCCAGAATGCGCGACTCCAGATGCTCCAGATAAATCGTGATGTCCGGCAACTCGGGCATGGGTTTCTCGCATTTATTTTCGCCTCACCCCTGCACTTCTCGGAGTCAGGTTCAAGCCTACTCCACCCGCCCTTGCACGAACCAGCGTTCGCGTTTGCGGTCGTGGTAGAGCCAGAGCAGATCGCCGGGTGCGGTTTCGGCGAAGTAATAGTCCCGGTGCTGGGTGCCGGCCCACCACCCGCCGGAGATGACATGGGGGCCGTGCAGGCTCCGCAGGGGTGCGCCACCCAGGGCGCGGCCCAATTCCCCGAGATCCAGGGAGCGGGGTTCCCGGGGGAAGGCCCGCGGCTCGGCGTAGATGCGCCGCACCAGGAAGCCGCTGCGCTCCGGCGCGGGTCGGGGCGGTTGCAACCGCTCCAGGGGTTCCCAGGCGAAGCGGGCTTCGGGCAGGTGGGCTTCCTTCAGCCGGGCGTGCACCACGGCCTGGTCCCCGAACTCGGCCCGCAACTGGGCCAGGGCCTGTCCGGCGGCGTCCAGGTCGCGCTTGGGCCGATCGGCGAAGAGGGAGAGCTGTTCCACCTCGCTGGGCACGCCCTCGGCGTGGAGCACGATGCCCATCACCCCCGCGGAGAGACGCAGCGCCTCCAGACGCACACGCA
>JACZRV010000197.1 GCA_022574555.1 SAR324 cluster bacterium | reverse complement strand
ATCCCGCTAATGGCCGCGATTTGAGCCGCCCGCTGCGGGCACGCCGGGGTAACGTAGCCCCCAACGGACTCCCTGGGCACACCGTGGCAAGGCAGTACCGACGAGGAGTCGCGGCACCGTTGTTCGCTGCCCCGCCCGCCGCGTCTGGCTGCCCCACACCATTCGTGCTAATTTGAATGATCCGCCTCGGCGGCAGATCTGCGCGCAACGAATCGGCCGCCGGTGGGGGCGATTTTGATCCGCCATGACACGGAAGGCAGCGGCGATGAGGGAATATCGGCCGGAACCGCTCAAGCGGCTCGTCGAGGGACTATTCAAGGAACGGCGCCGGGGTGCGGTGCTTACGGTCAGCCGGCTGCGGGAGAATTGGGCGGACATCGTGGGAGACGATCTCGCCCAAAAGACCCGGCCCGTGAGGTTGCGGCGCGAGACCCTGTGGCTGGCCGCTCCCGATTCGAGTTGGGCCTTCAACCTCCTTTTCGTCAAAGAAGAGATACTCGATTCCGTTCATACCTTCCTGCAATCGGACGACGTCGGTGACCTTCGCTTCGTGGTACGAGATTTCTCCTCACCGGAAGGGGCAGACAATCGGGCACCTCCCATCGGCCCGCCGCCCGTCAAAGGCGAACCACCCACGAACGCAAGCGATTGCGCCCCCCCTGCAAGCGAAATCCCCGGCGGTGCGCCGATGCTTTCCGCGATTGAGCAGGTGCCGCCTGCGCCCGATCGATCAAACGATGCGGACGATGGTGGTACGCAGGCGACGGATTTGGGCAGGGAAATCCCCGACGCCCATTTACGCGACGTTTTTGTCCGGGCCGCAGCCAAGCTGCTGCGTCGGCGCCGCGACCAGACGCGCTCCGCCGGCGATGTCCGCCTGACCGATGAGGATCGCCGATGATCGCAGGCATTCCGCGCAAAAACCTGCCCTGAAATGCGATAGACCCTAGACCCAAGACCTCGCCATTACTGGCCCGCCGATTGCATCTTTCCCATATGAAAAGCACCGAACCGCGGTGCTGTGGAACCAATTTGTAGAAGGAAAAACGATGAAGCTGCGAATGGACGAATGGCCCGCCGTTAACGATCCCTCCTATCCCGCGTTTTGGGCCGTGCTGGCGGGCGCCAACGCGATCTGCCTGGCCCTGTTTCTGGCATTGGCCGTCTGAAGAACCGATGAGGCTCAACCACCCGGTGCCGCCGGGGAAATATCGACCCACGTTTTGCCGGGCCGCCAGCGGCCACCCCTGACCAGCACGGTGCGCAGGGCGTTGAGGGGCAGATGGTTCTTGGCGCTCAACGTGACCGCCCTGACCAGAGCGCGCCCCTGGTCGTTCCAACCCTTCAGGCTTTCCGCAGCCTTGATGACACCATCGCGCGTGGGGCGGGGTCCGGCCCGCCTTAAAACCTCCACGGTGAGTTCCGCCAGCGCTTGGCCGTATAGCGTGAGGCGGCTGAGTGAAATGTCCGGGGCATGGCGTGCCAGAATCTCCCTATGCCGGCCCACGCGGGGGTCTTTTTCGTCTTCCGGGAGGGGCAAAAAAGTGAGTCCGATGGCCTCCTCAAACGCCCGCCGTCCCGCACGGCGGATCAATTCGGGCACCGAGGCCAGGGTCGTGACAAAGTACACGGGACGCCACCCTTTGCGCCCGGCAATCGCCATAAACCGGGCCGCAGCCCCGGGCGGGGTGAATAAGGCCATGATCCTCACGCCCCCGTTACGCAATCCTTCAACGATTTCTGCGATTTTTCCGTCGGTCGAGTCCTGGAAAATTTCTTGCACGATCCGCAATTTTCCCTTCAGCCCGGCACGGAAGCCCTCGGCCCCTTCGTGGCCCATTTCTCCGGCCATGGCGAACACGGCGGCGCGGCTGCCGGCATGGTCCCGCGCGGCGATGGCTGCCAGTGCCCAGCCTTCCTGGCGATAGGTGGGCTGAAAGGCGATCGTCCAACGGCGCAAGGGACTGCTCCAAAGAGACGAGCCACCGGTGGGAAACAGATCGGGTATTTCCTCGTAGTTGAGATAGTCGGCCACCCGGCTGTGGGGCGCGTCTCCGAATCCACCGACGATGGCGAACACCCGGTCCCGGGTCACCAGCTGACGGACGACACGCTCGGCTTCGTCCGGCCGGAACCCGTCGTCCCGGATGACGAAGCGAATGCGTCGTCCGTGAACCCCACCTTGATCATTGATATGGTCGAAATATGCCCCCGCTGCCTGGGCCACCGCGCCGTAACGGGCCGCCGGGCCGGATAGCGGGGCGTGGGTGCCGAGCAGGATCTCGTCGGCGGTGACGCCCGGTTCGGCTGCGCTGCCGAGTCCGCCGCGCATGGCCACGAGGGCGCCCAGCACGAGATAACACGCCGCGTGACGGATCAGCCTCGCTGGCCGCTTCACCGGATTACCCTGTCATTCATGGCCCATCAATTATGGCCTAGCATTCATGGGTCGGCAGGCGCCCGGAGAGGCGTTGAATAATATTGGATGGCGGGCGCCTACCCACGCGCTTGCAGGATATTATCCCTGTAGCAGTCTGACTCCATATTGCTATCGGCATACTCGATCCGGCCATCGAGCCCGATGACGAACGTCTTGCGGATCATGCCGATCTTTTCTATCCCGTAGCGCATTTTCTCACCCTAGGCGCTGTGCGGGTGGTTCCGCCGGTCAGGCAGGACCACCGGCCGGGCAGGACCGCCGGCCGGGCGGTGCCATCGGTCGGGAGACACGCCCGGCACCGGTTGCTTCATCCCAGATCGTCGAGTACCTGCTGGGGGTGATTGGCGGGTTTTACCTCGCCGTAGGCCTTCATGATCTTCCCGTCCGGGCCGATCAGGTAGCTGATCCGGCGCGCATATTGGGTATCCGCATCGTCGGCCGCGCCGTAGGCCATGCCTACCTTACGGTCAACGTCGCTGAGCATATCGAAGGGAAAACCGAACTTGTCCTTGAAAGCCAGATTGTCGGCCGGCGGGTCGAAGCTGATCCCCAGCACGACGGCGTTTTTCGCGGTGAAATCCTGGATTCGATCACGGAATCCTTGGCCTTCCACCGTTCACCCTGGCGTATCGGCCTTCGGGTACCACCACAGCACCACGTGTTGCCCCTGGAATTTCGCCAGGGTCGTCGGGATATTCTTCTGATTCGGAACATCGAAGGCGGGAGCCGTATCTCCCTCTTTCAGTAGGGCCATAGGAAAATCTCCGTTCGAAACCGTCACAGGAAATGGGAACGTGTCCAGGCACTTGCTGGCCGAAACCGTTGAATGACCACCTGTAGTCTTCTATGAAAGTCCATCGATTTACAAGTGTTCCTAAAACCGGCACCCAGAAATTTAGCTGTCCGGACGAGGGAACCAAAAATGGCGAACACCAGTGCCACCAAACCGTCCCACTTTCCCGCCCGTGATTAGCAGTTGATCCGCCGGGGCGGCGGGGTGTCTCTCACATCCATCACTCAGACGGCTGCCCCATCCGGCGAAATCAAGCAAGGATATTTGCGGACAGGCGTGGAAGGCGGCGGACGCAGGAAGCCGAGAGGCGATCCGCATGACAATCCGCCGGCCCTTTGCTAGGGTTGGCCAACCCTGGGAAGGAGGGCACACCGCCGAGCGGACGGTTCACACGTTCCGGGCCGCCAGACTTCAAACCGCCGATCCGGGGATCCGAGGGGCCATGCCCGAGCATTGGGAATACGTTTTCGCCGCCTACGGCATCTGGATGGCGGTGTTTTTCGGCTACTGGGTGCATCTGCTGCGCAAATCCCGGTCGCTGGGAAATTCGCTCCGCCAATTGTCGCAACAGGGTGGGAATTCCTGAGGAATGATGCGGTATCATTCCAACGGCACTGCCTTTCCGACAGCACGCCCAGGGCGGTTGTGGCGACGACGATCATGCCGCCCAGCCAGATGATGGTGTCCCGCCGCATCAACTCCATCTTGAGCAGCAGCCGCGTCTCCATCTCCTTAGTGTCGCGACGCAGCGACTCGATGTTGCCTTTTTGCGCGGCGTCGATCTCCTTCATGTCGCGGCGCAGCGACTCGATATCCTGCTTGGTGGCCAGGTTTTCGTCGATCACCGCGCGCAGGGCCTCGGCCTGGACTTCGGCCTGCACCGCCATCTGGCTCTGGTCATGCTCGCCCATTGCTTTTTGACCTTGCAGCAAAGCTACGGGCCGGCAGTGCTTGACCCATACCCCGCAGCCTCGGCGTGGGGTTTCCCCCCAGGGGGGCGGAAAAGTATCGCCGCACTGCGGCGCTTGGTTCTTGAAGAACTCTTTCGACAGGTCATCTCGTTCTATCTCAAATCGCGCGATGGGCCTGAACTAACAAAGTAGTAGTAAGTGCCTGCCACTCAAAGCGCTTGCCGGGGCAATATGGGAACACTTGCAAGGCCGTTTTTTACCGGTATTGTCCCTTGCCGTGGAATGGGTTGGACGCCACAATGGTTACGATGCCGTCCACCCCCAGCACCGTCCGACCTTGAAATCGAGCCCCTATGAATTGGACCGACCTGACGTTTACCGGGAGTCATATCCTGACAGCTTCCGACATGAATCGCCTCCAGGGCAATTTTTCCTCCATGGCTACCGGCGCGGCGGGTGCACCGCCCATCGCCGTGAACAGCCTGGTGGTCACCGGCGTGGCCTCCCTGTCCACCGTTAGGGCGGGAGCCGCTTACATCGGGGGGAACCTGGCGGAGAGCCAGGTCAACAAGGGCGTCTCCAACGGCTACGCCAGCTTGGACGGATCGGGGGATGTTCCCGATGCTCAAATCCCCAACCTCAACGCCAGCAAGATTACTGGCGGCGTACTCGACGAGGCGCGGGTGCCGTTCGAGGGCCCAGGGCCGATCGGGAGCACGACGCCGGGGACGGGGAAGTTTTCCACCATTGACGTGACTTCATCGCCGTCAGGCACCCCTGGCGCGAATCGTATTTACAAGGAGAGCATCTGTAAGGCGTGGATCAATTTTGACGGCTTTGCGGTCACCAGCGGCAACAACCTGACAGGGGTTAGGGATTTCTTCAATGTTTCCGGCGTCGTCAAGGAAGCCACTGGGCAACCCAGTATTTATTGGGATAGGGATTTTGCCAATGACAATTATGCCATAAGTTTCGGGCTTGGCAGCGGCCTCGGGGCTGGGGCAAACGCATATGCCGAAATACGGATTCTAACTGCTAACCGAATCGTGTTGAAAACCATTGATATCAATGGCGGTGCTCAGGAAGATGTCGCGATCGTGTGCGTAATGGCTATGGGTAACCAAGCATGATCGGGCAACGCATAGCATGGGAAATGCTGGACGGCACGATCCGTGTGGGCAAGTGCCTGATCGAGGATGAAGCCAGGTTCACGGCGAAAGTCGAGAGCGACCCGG
>JACZRV010000196.1 GCA_022574555.1 SAR324 cluster bacterium | reverse complement strand
AGTTTGCCCAGTTCTTTGATGCTGTCGGGAGATATTGCGCCAACAAGACTTATATTAAGCTCTTCGAATATCGTGCTAAGCTGGGTACGTTCCATGATTTCCAGATTCGATTCCGGAACGGTAAAAAGCTTTAAAACAAGCTCATCCACCAGGTAGTTGCTTAATTCGCTATAAGTGCCATCCGAATGAGGAAAAGGCGCTACAGCAATCGACTGCTTATTATTAGCTTTTGAATTAGTCACAATTTGCGTTGCCAAATCCTGCATTCCCGACTCAAGTGACTCAGCAGCAATGAGAGGGAACGACGCAATTATGAAGGTCACTAAGAAAATAAGCCTTTTCATAACGCACTCCTTCTTTTTGACTATTCTCGAACTTTTTTATGAGGAAATCAATTGCCGCAGCACGGTCTGCAGGATGCCTCCGTTGCGATAGTATTTGACATCCACGCTGGTATCGAGCCGTGAGCGAACGGTGAAGGAGACATCGGCGCCCTCCGCCCGGTGGGCGGTTATTTCCATGTCCGCGCCTGGTGCCATGTCGTCGTGAATGCCGGCGATATCGAACGTTTCATCCCCCTTGAGCCCGTAGGTGGCCAGGGTTTCCCCATCCCGGAACTGGAGCGGCAGCACCCCCATTCCCGCCAGATTGGAGCGGTGGATACGCTCGAAGCTTTCAGCCAGCACGGCGCGCACGCCGAGCAGCAGGGTTCCCTTGGCGGCCCAATCCCGTGAGCTTCCCGAGCCGTATTCCTTGCCTCCGATCACCATCAGGGGCACACCGGCCTGCTTGTATTTCATGGCCGCGTCGTAGATAGACATCACCTCGCCGCCGGGAAGATACCGGGTCCAGCTGCCTTCCGTACCCGGCGCGAGCTGATTCTTGATGCGAATGTTGCCGAAGGTGCCTCGGGTCATCACCTGGTCGTTGCCCCGCCGCGATCCGAAAGAATTGAATTGGGCGTGGGAAACGTCGAGACCCAGCAGGAACTTGCCGGCGGGCCCATCGGGGGGAATGGCTCCGGCGGGAGAGATATGGTCCGTGGTCACCGAATCGCCGAGCAAAAGCAATACGCGCAGGCCCGCCAGGTCGCTCACTGGCTCGGGTTCGACGCTCAGCCCCTCGAAGTAGGGCGGTTCGTGGATGTAGGTGGACGCCGCATCCCATGGATACAGCTCGGAATTTTGCACCGAGATCGCGTTCCAGGTCGGGTTGCCGTCGAAGACGTTGGCGTAGCGGGCGGTAAACATTTCGGGAACCACGCACTCGGACATGACGGATTCGATTTCACTCTGTGCCGGCCAGATGTCTTTCAGGTATACGGATTTGCCGTCGCCGCCGGTGCCCAGGGGCTCGGTGGTCAGATCGCGCACCACGGTGCCGGCCAGGGCATAAGCCACCACCAGGGGCGGTGAGGCCAGGTAATTGGCCTTCACCAGCGGATTGATGCGCCCCTCGAAGTTCCGGTTCCCGCTCAGTACCGAGGCCACGACCAGGTCCGCCGCCTCTACGGGTTCGGCTATGGAGGCATCCACCGGGCCGCTGTTGCCGATGCACGTGGTGCAGCCATAGCCCACGACGCCGAACCCCAGCTGCTCCAGGGGCGCCATCAGGCCGGCCCGGGCCAAGTAGTCGGTCACCACCCGCGACCCCGGCGCCAGGCTGGTCTTGACATAGGTTGGGACGCTCAGACCCCGGGCCACGGCATTGCGGGCCAGCAGCCCGGCGGCGATGAGCACCGAGGGATTGGACGTATTGGTGCAGCTCGTGATCGCGGCAATGACCACCGCACCGTGGCCGATTTCGGTGCTTCCCGCGGCGCTCTGCACCCGGACTGTCTTTTCCAAGTCCGACTCTGCCAGGGCGTAACCCCGCTCGGCGGTGGGTGCGGTCAATCCGGCGCGGAAGCTGGAGCCCATCTCGGGGAGGGGTACGCGGTCGTGGGGCCGTTTGGGACCGGCCAAATTGGCGGTGACCTCTCCGATATCGAGGGTGACCACGGCGGAATATTCCGGTTGCGAAGACCCGTCGTGAAGAAACAGCCCTTGCTCGTCGAGGTAGCGCCGCACGAGTTCGATCTGCTCCGGCGACCGTCCGGTGAGCGCCAGGTAATCCAGGGTCACCTGGTCGACGGGGAAAAACCCCATGGTCGCGCCGTATTCCGGTGCCATATTGGCCAGGGTGGCCCGGTCGGCCAGCCGCAGCTGCTTGACGCCGGGGCCGTGGAATTCCACGAACTTGCCCACGACGCCGTGCTGCCTCAACATCTGCGTGATGTGGAGAACCAGGTCAGTGGCCGTCATCCCGTCGGCCAGTTTGCCCTCCAGCCGCATGCCGACCACCTCGGGGGCCAGCATATTGTACGACTGACCCAACATGGCCGCTTCGGCCTCGATGCCCCCCACGCCCCAGCCGAGCACTCCCAGACCATTGATCATGGTGGTATGGGAATCGGTTCCCAGCACGGTGTCCGGGAATGCCACCGGGCCGCCATCGTCGCCGGCACGGGTTTGCACGACGCACGCGAGATATTCCAGGTTGACCTGGTGCACGATGCCGGTAGAGGGGGGCACCACGCGAAAGTTATCGAAGGCGCTTTGGCCCCAGCGCAGGAACTCGTACCGCTCGCCGTTGCGCTCGAACTCACGCTGTTCGTTGCGCGCCAAGGCGTCCGGGCTGCCGTAGTGGTCCACCTGCACGGAGTGATCGATCACCAGATCGGTGGGGATGAGTGGGTTGATCTTCTTGGGATCGCCGCCCAGGGCCTTCATCGCGCCGCGCATGGCGGCGAGATCCACCACCGCCGGAACGCCCGTAAAATCCTGCATCAGTACCCGGGAAACGATGAAAGGCACTTCCCAATCCGGCTTGCTGGCAGCGGACCAGTTGGCCAGGGCTTCCACGTCCGCCTCGGTGACGATGCCCCGCCCCGCGTGGCGCAGTACGGCCTCCAACAGGATGCGAATCGAATAGGGTATGCGGGAAAGTTTGCACAACCCGGCTTTTTCCAGGGCGTCCAGCCGGTAGATCGTGAATTTGCCGGCCTGGGTATTCAGCGTATCGCGGGCTTGAAAGGGGTCGGGAGTGGGCATGTCGTGTCTCTCGGGAGGGAAATCGCTTGCGGATGGGCCATGGAACGCCGACGGCCGTTGAATATGCTCCCATCAATATACGGAGTGTCGTGCGACTTTGCACGTCATGGAAAAAGGAAAGCGACTCACCGGGGGAAAGGACGGTAATTGGCCACTGGGGCTGTTTGACAGCAGCTTGCGATCCCATTGAATTGCCGTCATGCTGGTTTTCAAGGGCCAGAATCAAATGATGTTCCTGATGGTCACCGAAGATTGCCGAGGGCAAAACCATGAAAATGGCGATTCGCGCTTTCCTGCAACTGCCGTATACGACAAAATCTGAAAACGGCTGGATCATTGCCTCCTGCGATTTATTGGATATTCACAGTCAGGGTAAATCCCGCGGTGAAGCCGCAGCAAGATTGAAAGAGGAGATCGAGCTTTTTATTGAGTGCTGCTACAAAGGAGGGACGCTCAATCAAATACTGAAGGAGTGTGGATTCGATAAAATCGATTCTGGTGACGAGTTGGACGAAGCAGTGACCGGAGAAATTCCCGGAGAGGAAATCGTCGCGGTAAGTGTACCTCTATCTCTCGTTATCGATCCAGATCATGCCCGACACCGTAACGGTTGACTCCGATTCGTTGATCGAATTTCTCGAGTCACATGGCTTCTCCATCGTGATTCGCCAGGAGAATCTGGTTGCGATGCACAAGACGGGGCTGCCGCGTTACCTTATCATCCGCACGGGGAGAAGTTGCAGCCCACGATCGTTGAAGCACACCTTCGCAACGCCCGAATCCCGTTCCATCGATACCGAGACTTCATGGCCAAAGTGATGACCGGGCCCAACGCAGAGTAGGGGTTTAGAACCCGCGGCATAACGAAAATATCTTGGCGCTTGGTTGTGCCCCCCGCATTGCCACGATATATAAATCATTCATCCATCGTCCCGGATCGGGCGCCGGCCGTGCGGCGGCATATGCCGTGCCGGAGGTATCGCCGCATTCCCGATCCACCGGCAACAACCCCCTTATCGAACGGCACAGGAGCGAGACTGCATGAAAATCATCGACATCAAGGGCTTTCAGGAAGAGATCATCGAGCGCAGCGATTACCCTCCGGAGAAAATCAAGGAGATCCTGAAGGATGAGGTCACCGCCATTTTGGGATACGGACCCCAGGGCCGGGGCCAAGGGCTCAACATGCGCGACCAGGGTTTCAACGTCGTCATCGGGCTGCGCAAGGGTCGGAGTTGGGACAAGGCCCTGGAAGACGGATGGGAGCCGGGCGAAAATCTGTTCGAGTTGGAACCGGCGGCCCGCATGGGCACCATCATCCAGTACCTCATTTCCGACGCGGGCCAGATCGCCCTGTGGCCCATGGTGAAGAGTTGCCTCAATCCGGGCGACGCGCTCTATTTCTCCCACGGATTCGGCATCGTCTTCCGGGAGCAGACCAATATCGTCCCGCCGCCGAACGTGGACGTGCTCCTGGTAGCCCCCAAGGGCAGCGGGCTTTCGGTGCGCAAGCTGTTCGAGGCCGGCCGGGGCATCAACGCTTCCTGGGCCGTGCACCAGGATTACACCGGGCGGGCCAAGGAACGCTGCCTGGCCACGGCCTTCGCTATCGGCTCGGGTCATCTCTTCGAGACCACATTCGCCAACGAGGTCAACAGCGACCTGACCGGCGAACGGTGCGTGCTGATGGGATTGATCGAGGGAGCGTTCCGCGCCCAGTACAACGTGTTGCGGGCCCACGGCCATTCGCCGTCGGAGGCGTACAACGAGACGGTCGAGGAGGCGTTGCAGAGCCTGTACCCGCTGATCAACGATAACGGCATGGACTGGATGTACGCCAACTGCTCCACGACCGCCCAGCGGGGTGCGCTGGATTGGGCGCCTCGATTCGAAGCGGTGCTCACTCCGCTCATCGAGGAGTGTTACGGGTCCGTGCGCGCCGGCAAGGAATCCCAACTCGCTATCGACGCCAATTCCCGCGACGATTACCGCGAATCATTGGAAAAGGAGCTGAAAGAGATTTCCGAATCCGAAATGTGGACCGCGGGCCGGGTGTTGCGGCCCCTGCGGCCCGGGGGTTGAGCCCATGCCCAAAGGCGGCATGCAGATCCTGCCCGCGCCGGTCATCGGGGATCCCCGCGCCCTGTGCCCCACGGTGATTTATGCCCCCCGCTGAACCGGAGGTCATCGCAGCACGCTTGGCTGCCCTGCGCAGATTGATGGCCCAGGAACGCCTCGACGTCCTTCTCGTGCCCTCCGCCGACGAGCACCAGAACGAGGTCACGCCCCATTACAAGCAGCGCCGAGAGGCGATCAGCGGC
>JACZRV010000195.1 GCA_022574555.1 SAR324 cluster bacterium | reverse complement strand
CCAGGGCGCAGATGTGGTCCGCGTCCGCCGAGACCCGGCCGGCGGTTCCAATGACAAAGCCCGGCAATAACTTTTGAGCCGCGGATAAACGCCGATAAACGCAGATGGTTGGCTTTCTATTATTCAAATCGGCGTTTATCTGCGTTCATCGGCGGTTCCAAGTGGTTCAAAGGGGGTATGATCACCCGCAGCCGCAATCAGGAATCTAAAAACGATTATGCGTCTGCCCAGGCTTGGGGCTTGAAATTTTTATCGGCGGAGGGTAGTTGAGGACGCGACAACTCTACAATGGTCATTTCACGATGTTGGTGTCAGGGGGATCAGGTTGGCCCTGATAGGGGCTGATTATAGATTAAATTAGCGAATAATTTTGCCGGTCTGGTTGTAAACGTCTAAGGGAACGCGCATGAAAATTGCGGTGGCAAAAGAAACGGCCCCTGATGAGACCCGGGTGGCCTTGATCCCAGACACGGTCAAGCTGCTCGTGGCCGAGGGTCATCAGGTGGCGGTGGAGGCCGGTGCGGGAGCCGGGGCGTACTTCAACGACGGCGATTTCTCAGCCGCCGGTGCCGCCATCGAACCCTCCCGCGATGCCCTGTACCAAGGCGCGGATGTGGTCGTAAAAGTCCAGAAGCCGTCCATCGCAGGGGGAGAAGTGGCCGCGTTGCGCGAAGGGAGCGCACTGGTTTCGTTTCTGCAACCCCATTCCAGCGGCGATTTGCTGAAAGCGCTCTCGCAGCGCCAAGTGACCGCGTTCGCGATGGAAATGATCCCGCGAATTGCCCGCGCCCAGATCATGGACGCCTTGACCTCCATGGCCACGGTCTCTGGGTATAAAGCCGTCTTGCTGGCCGCGGAGGCCCTGCCCAAGTTCTTCCCCATGTTCATGACCGCCGCAGGCACCATCGCTCCCGCGCGGGCCTTCATTTTAGGTGCAGGGGTGGCTGGATTGCAGGCCATCGCCACTGCCCGGCGGCTGGGTGCGGTGGTGGAAGCATTCGATACGAGGCCGGTGGTCAAGGAGCAGGTGGAAAGCCTGGGGGCCCGGTTCGTCGGCCTGGAACTGACCCAGGAAGAGGCCCAGGACGCGGGCGGCTACGCCAAGGAGCTTACCCAGGAGCAACACGATAAAGAGGTGGCATTGATTGCCGAACACCTGAAACGCGCCGATATCGTCGTCACGACCGCGCAAATTCCAGGAAAACCGGCACCGATTCTGATTACGGAGGAGATGGTGCGGGCCATGAAGCCGGGGTCGGTGATCGTCGATCTGGCGGTGGATACCGGGGGCAATTGCGCCCTGGCCGAACCCGGGAGCACCGTGGTGAAGCATGGCGTTACGATTATCGGCCGCACCAACCTGGCGGCTTCGATGCCCATCCATGCCAGCCAAATGTATTCCCGTAACGTAGCCAACCTATTGCTGCATCTGGCCGGCGAGGACGGTTTGCATATCGACCTGGAGGACGCCATCACCTCCGGCACGATGGTCACGCATCGAGGGGGAATCACCCATCCTGCCCTGAAGGGCTAGGCCATCACCGTTCCCTTGGGGACCTATTTCCAATGCAGGTACCACCGGGCCCGGATGCCATAGAATGGCAACCGCCGCTGCCGGGGGGAGCCGGCGTGCTTTCAGGGAGATGTTCATGCTGCCCGTGTTTCTCATCGGCCTCTACGTCTTCGTCCTTTCCATATTCGTCGGTTACGAGATCATCTCCAAGGTGCCGCCCCTGCTCCACACCCCCTTGATGTCAGGCACCAACGCCATTTCCGGCATCAGCTTGGTGGGGGCCGTGATCGCGGCCGGATTGGGACACGATGCCCTCACCACCGCTTTGGGATTCGCAGCCGTGATCTGCGGAACGATCAATGTCATCGGTGGCTACCTGGTGACCAACCGCATGTTGCGCATGTTCAAGAAAAAATGAGAAAAGGCCCATGCTGACCTATGTAAGCGACATCATCTATTTGGTTTCCGCCGTATTCTTCATCGTGGGAATCAAGATGCTCTCTTCCCCCGCGACCGCCCGGCGGGGCAACTACCTGTCTGCCCTGGCCATGGTCATGACGGTGGGCACCACCCTGGTCGTGGGTCAGATCGCCGACTACACCTGGATCATCGCCGGCGTGGCGGTGGGTACGGTCGTGGGCGCCTTGGCCGCGCAATGGGTGAAGATGACGGCCATGCCGCAATTGGTGGCCCTGTTCAACGGACTGGGCGGGGCCGCATCAGGCTTGGTGGCCGTCTCGGAATACTTCCGCCGGTTGGATACGCTGGAATCTTACCTTGTCATAGTGATCCTGCTCTCCCTTACGGTGGGGGCGATCACCCTCAGCGGAAGCCTGATCGCCTACGGCAAGCTGCAGGAGCTGATCCCCGGCCGGCCCATCACCTACCCATTGCAGAACTGGGGAAATTTGCTGCTGATGCTGGCCGCGCTGGGTGTGGGCATCTTTCTGGTGATCGAACCGTCGCGCATCGATTGGTTTCTCGTGCTGGTCGGAATATCCCTGTTGATCGGCGTGTTGATGGTGCTCCCCATCGGCGGCGCGGACATGCCGGTCGTGGTGGCTCTGCTCAATTCCTTTTCCGGAATCGCCGTGGCCTTCACCGGATTCGTCTTGTCGGCCAAGGTGCTGATCATCGTGGGGTCCCTCGTGGGGGCCTCGGGCATCTTTCTCACCGTCGCCATGTGCGTGGCTATGAACCGCTCTGTCTGGAACGTGATATTCGGCGCGTTCGGCCAACTGGATGTCGCGGCAGCCGGCCCGGGAGTCGCGCCCGCAGCCCAGGGCGCCGTGAAGGCTTACACCATCGATGACGCCTTGGTCATGCTGGAAAATTCGGATCTGGTCATTATCGTCCCTGGCTTCGGCATGGCCGCCGCACAAGCCCAGCACGCCGTGCGAGAGCTGAGCGACAAGCTGGGAGAGCGGGGGATCGAGGTGAAGTTCGCGGTCCACCCCGTTGCGGGCCGCATGCCGGGCCATATGAACGTCCTGCTCGCGGAGGCCAACGTCCCCTACGATCAGCTTTACGACATGGACGCGATCAATGACCAGTTCAAGACCGCCGGCGTGGCGATGGTGATCGGGGCCAACGATGTGGTCAATCCGGCGGCCAACGAGGATCCCTCCAGCCCCATCTACGGCATGCCCATCCTCAGGGCCGAAGAAGCGCGCACCGTCATGGTACTCAAGCGCAGCATGAACCCCGGCTTCGCTGGCATCGACAACCAGCTCTTCCTCAGGGACAACACCATGATGCTCTTTGGGGACGCGAAATCGACCCTCTCCAAACTGGTTGCAGCCCTGAAGAATTAAGAGGCCGCCGCACTGTCGCTACCGCGTTGCCGGTCACTGCACTGCCGGCCCGATGGCAGCGGGTATCCCAGCCCCCGCGGTAACCGGCTGAAATCTGCGCGATTGTGTCCCCCCTGCCTGGCCGCAAATCCAGGGTCTGACGCTGCTCCGTCACCATCACGCCGTGGCGAAATTCCCATTGTGGAATTTTGCGGCGTGTTGGCATATGGTATGATCCGTTTTTCTCTGAGCGCGTGACGCGAGGCGCCGGGGCGATGATTCACATTTTGTAAGGCATTGATCGGTACGATGGCGGCCGACACCAATTTTTTCAGACAGTTACATGAGAGCGATTCCGATCTCGAGGCGGGAGAGTTCCTGATCGAGATCAAGAACCGCTTCGCATCGGGGCAAGTGCACGAAGAGGCGCGCTGGCGCCTGCAAGTGCTCAAGGAGTTGACTTCTGCCGAAGGGATGGAAGCCGCGAGCCATGGTTTGCGAAAGCAACTCAGCAAGATTTTCGCCACCGTGACCGACGAGAGCGAGATCCTGGCCAAATTGAAGGATCTCACCGAAGTGGAAGGCGCCGAAGGCGCCACGGTGGACCTGCGACGCTTCGTGAAACGGGATAAGCGAACGTTGACCGAGGACGAGTACCGCAAAAATCTGGCGAAAAAAATCAATAACACCTCCACCCAAATCAAAAATCTGACCGTGTTTTTCCCGGACGCCCACGGCGAACTCACCAAATTGGGCGATACCATGGAAAAAATGGGGGAGAACCTGCACGACCCCACCACGTCAATTCAGGAGATCAGGGCCAGGGAAGAGGATCTGCGTGAATCCTCCGCGTTTCAGCGCTACGAGAAACTGAAGCAGGAGTTTCTGCGTCAATGGCTGGGCCGCTTCGCCAATCTGTCCGAGGATGAAGTGAACATGCTTGACGCGGAGGAAATTCAAAAATTGATCGTCGAGCACCAACGGCACCAAATGACCCATTTGCTCAAGACCGAAATCAAGCAATCCACTACGGACATGCTCGATCATCTGGAGCCACACGACACACTTGAGACGACTTTCGCGGACGCCGTTTTCTGGAAGGGCGCAAATATCGGGGTCAAGAACGGATTCAAGGACTGGATCATGGGCGCGATCCAGGCCTATGGCATGTTGAAGGGCCAACGCTATGCTTTCTTCGAGAACGAGAAGGAGGCGGATCACTTCCTCTTGTTCGGCATCGGTGTGGGGGAAATCGGCGGCGAAAAGGAATTGGTGGAGATGGTGCCCTTTGCCAAACCCTTCACCCGCAAAGCGGGTTACCTGCTGGAGATCCGCAAGCGGGACATCAGCGACCCGGACGAATATCACGCGGAATTGAGGCATTATCTCATGCCGTTCCTCTTCGCCTTCGACAGCATGCGGGATTTCAAGCTCAACGGGGAACTGCTCAGTTTCTTCACCAGCAATTATTGATTTATAGCGTTTCCCATCGGTGATCTGCCCTACGGTCACAACCCCCCGATCAAGATTTCACCGAAACCCTGCCCGATCCTGCCCGATAAAGCTGCTCACCCCGCGCGCAGCATGGCTGTGGGGCTATTGAGCACGAGACGCACCAATTCGACTTGCCGGTGTATACCCGTCTTGGCGAAGACGGCTTTTAGGTGGTTGCGCAGGGTTCCCTTGCTGAGGTCATGCCGCGCGGCGATCTCCTCCAGGCTGAGTCCCTCGGCCAGTTCTGCGGCCAGCCGCGCTTCGGCTGGGGTGAGTCCGTGGAGCACTTGCAGCACGTCGGCGGGGACCATTTCGCGCCGGCCGGGCTGGGAAAGAAACACCACCGCGGCGGTGCGGCTGCCCGGAAGGCCCAAATCGGTGCGCTCGCTTCGCAACGGCGAAACCAGGACATGCAGCGCGGCCGCACCCTCCTCGTCGTGAATCACCATCGCCCCGCCCGCATGAAGCCCTTTGCCAACTCCCGTGTGCACCGCGTCGTGGATCAGCTTGCCCAGGGCCTTGGATTCTTCGTGATCCACCGCCGCGATCTGTCCGGCTTGCACAGTCAACCCCGTTTCCGCCGACGCTATCGCTTCCGCCCGCTGGTTTAGATGCGACGCCTTCTCGTGCTCGTCCACCAGGATCACGCCCATTCCCAGCG
>JACZRV010000059.1 GCA_022574555.1 SAR324 cluster bacterium | reverse complement strand
TGATCTATAAATCTACGTTTTGTGCGAGTTGTCCCCATTAGACAGGAAAGGTGACAGCCTCTTCATTCCCCAAGGATCACGGACGCCCTCACGTCAGTTATCTCCCCCCTCGCTATATTTGCCCACTGCTTATCTGCCCACCGGCCGCTTTGCTGGCAGCCTTCGACCGTTGCGGACGAGATTCCCCGGAGCCGCATCGGCTCTCGATTGTTCACCCCTGCCAATAATGGTAGTTTGATTTGCCGGCACCGGCGGTTTTTCCGGCCCGAAATGCGCCCGGTGAGACTCGCCGGTCGTACAGGTGGCACAACCCGGCAACGCGAATCAGGAGGATAGCGAGATGGCGGTCGACGTGCGGATGCCCCGGTTCAGTGACGACATGGAAGAGGGGGCAGTGAGCCGGTGGTTGAAACAGGTCGGTGACCGGGTCGAGAAGGGGGAACCGATCGTTGAGGTGGAGACCGACAAGGTGATCGTCGAGGTCGAGGCCGCAGCCGATGGAGTGCTTGCCGAAATTCTCGCCCAGGAGCAGGAGATCGTCCCGGTCGACGGGATTTTGTGCCGCATCGTTTCGGTTGAGGAGGCCGCAGTCACAAAGTCCGCTCTCGCCGGGTCCGCCGCACCTACATCGGCGGAACCGCCAGGGGAATCCCTTGCCGCCCCCCTAGCCAAGATGCAACCCCAGCCAGTGGCCGCCCCGTCCAACGTCGTTCCCCTGATACAGCCCGCCGCCGATGGATCAGCCGGCCAGCCGTTGATAACGCCCCTGGCCCGCCGCATCGCGCAGCAGTTGGGAATAGACCTTTCCTCGGTACGAGGCAGTGGCATCGGGGGCAAGATCATCAAGACCGATCTGCAAGGGCATATCTCCGCGGTGCAAAGCGCGCCCCAGGAGGCATCCGATCTTAGCGGAGGCGCTCACCCCGCACCGGCAGGCCGGGCGGAACCGGCGCGAACTGCGGTTCCCCTCCCAGCCGCGAATTACGAAGAGGTGCCCCAATCTCCTCTTCGGCGCACGGTGGCTCGCCGCATGACGGAGAGCAAGGCCGGCATTCCCCACTTCTACATGACCGCCGAAGTGGATACCACGGAGATGCTCGCCCTGCGCGACCAGATCAATGCCCAGGCCAACGGGCGGCGGATCACGGTCAACGACCAGATGATCAAGGCAGTGGCTCTGACTCTGGAGCGAGTACCGGAGGTCAACGCGGCCTACCTGAACGATACGGTGCGGCGCTACGGGGAGGTGCACATCGGGTTCGCCGTCTCTATCGACGCCGGGTTGGTGACCCCGGTCGTGCGCGATTGCCACCTGAAGAGCATGGGCAGGATCGCCACAGAGGCCGCCGGCCTGATCGACAGAGCCAAGTCGCGCAAACTCCGGCCCGACGACTTGGACG
This sequence comes from SAR324 cluster bacterium, assembly GCA_022574555.1. Classification (GTDB taxonomy): domain Bacteria; phylum SAR324; class SAR324; order SAR324; family JACQKK01; genus JACZRV01. The sequence continues at coordinate 22,607 of JACZRV010000059.1, read as the reverse complement.
GGGGCACTTTTACCATCAGCAACATGGGCATGTTCGACGTGGTGGCGTTTTCGGCCATCATCAATCCACCCCAAGTGGGCATTCTCGCCATCCCCCGGCCGGTGGAACGTCCCGTGGCCGTCGACGGGCGGGTGGTCGTGCGCTCCCGTCTCCAGGTAACCCTCTCTTCAGATCATCGGGCCATCGATGGCGTTACGGCGGCGGCATTTCTCAAGGCGTTCAAGGATGTGGTGGAGAACCCGGTAAACCTCATGTTGTAGGCATGTTGTAAGCTGACCAGGCTGCGCCTTAGCCGGAATGGATACTTTGGGGAAAGTCGCAGCGGGCCGCAAAGGCGCCAAAGGAACCCCCGCATAAAATCAGTTCCGCAAGAGTTCCCAATTTGGGGTACGAATCATGACCCATTCCGTGCTGCCGGTGACTCCGGAGGAGTTGGAGATTCTAAAGGCGGTGGAGAAGAAAGTGCTCTGGTTGAGCACCTACATGATCCACTATGCCAACCACATCCGTCCCAATCCCGACAGCATCAAAGTGGGCGGACATCAGGCCAGCAGCTCGTCGATCGTCTCCCTGCTCACCGCGCTCATGCTGCGCACCATGTCGGCCCATGACCGATTGGCCCTGAAACCCCACGCCTCCCCTGTGTTCCACGCCGTCCAGTATCTGCTGGGCCATCTCGACAAGGAAAAGCTGAGCCAGTTCAGACAGTTCGGTGGCATCCAATCCTACCCCAGCCGCCGCAAGGATCATGACGGGGTTCACTTCAACACCGGCTCGGTAGGGATCGGCGGGGCCAACGTGATTTTCAGCGCCATCGTCCAGGAATACGCCATGCGTCACTTCCCCGGAGAGCAGACGCCGGGCAAATACATCTCTCTCATGGGCGATGCGGAAATGGAGGAGGGCACGCTCTACGAGGCGCTGCTGGAAGGCCAGAACTACAGTTTGAATCATTGCTGGTGGATCATCGATCTCAACCGCCAGAGCCTGGACAAGCTGCTCGCAGCCAATCGCGTGGGGCAGCTGATGGACATTTTCACCTCCATGGGCTGGGAGGTGATCGTGCTCAAATACGGACGGCCGGTGCTCGATCTCTTCGAGCAGCCCGGCGGGTATCACCTCAAAAAGTGGTTCGACGACGTGTCCAACGTGGAATACCAGACCCTCCTGCGAGTCTCCCCCGAAGAATACAAAAAGGCCCTGCTGGAGGCTGTGGGCACGCGCAGCAAAGACGCACACGCACTGGTCGATCGATACGACGGTACCTTCTTGAGGCAGTCGATCATGAGCCTGGGGGGCCACGACATGCAGATGATCTGCGAGGCTTACGACCGTGCCGGGCAGGTGACCGACCGCCCTGTCGCAATTCTGGCATACACCATCAAGGGAATGGGACTGCCCCTGGCGGCTCACAAGGACAATCACTCCGGAATGCTCAGCGGTGCCGAGGTGGGCCACGTGCGCGAGGCCATGGGCATCGCCGAGGGCGAGGAATTCGATGCCTACTCGGGCATGGCCGAATCGGACAAGGTGCGTGCCTACATGGAATCGTCGCCGCTGCACCGGAAGAATTTCTCCCCCGTGCCAGCCAATCCCAAGCGGATCGGCGTTCCCGACCGCCTGGACATTCGCTACAAGAGCGTTATCTCGACCCAAGGGGCATTCGGGCAGATTCTGCTGGCGCTCTCTCGGGTCAAGGACATCGGAGAGCGCATGGTTACTTGCGCGCCGGACGTCTCCACTTCCACCAATCTGGGCGGGTGGATCAACCGCGTGGGGGTCTATATGCCCCAGGCCCATTCCGATCCGTACGCGCTGCACAACCTCAAGTCGCCCTTTCAGTGGCACGAGACGCCCTCCGGGCGCCATCTGGAGCTGGGTATCGCGGAGAACAACTTTTTCTCCCTGCTCAATATGCTGGGGCTATCCTACGAGCTGAACGGCACCATGCTCTTCCCGGTGGGGACGGTCTACGACGTTTTTCTCAAGCGCGGGCTCGATATGCTCAACATCGGCATTTACAGCGAGTCGCGTTTCATCCTGGTCGGCACGCCGTCGGGCGTAACCCTATCCCCGGAAGGTGGCGTTCACCAGAGCTTCATCACGCCCCTGCTCGGTGTGGGTTTTCCCGACTGGTATTATTACGAGCCGGCCTTCGCCCAGGAGATGGAAATCCTCCTTTGTTGGGCGCTGGATCAGCTTCAGGAGCGCAAGTCGGGGCGGCCGGTCTATTTCCGCCTCACCACCAATCCCATCACGCAGCCGGAACTGGACTACGATGCTTCGCTGCGCCGGCAGGTCATCGAGGGGGGCTACTGGTTACGGGATTACAGAAGGGAGACCGACTACGCCCAACGCGACAGATTCAACGTGGTTGCGACCGGGGTCATGGTCGATCAAGCCCTCCGGGCCAGCGACCAGCTTAGGGAGGACGGGATCTACTGCAACGTAATCAACGTCACGAGCCCGGGGCGCTTGCACAAGGGATGGAACGCGCATCAGCGGGGGCGCATCCGCGGCCAGCCGACCGGCACGCCCCATCTTTTCGAACTCTTTCCGGTTTCGGATCGGCTGCCGATGGTCAGCGTCATCGATGGCCATCCCCTCACCTTCGACTGGCTCGGCGGGGCCCTCGGCGTGCCCCACATATCCCTCGGCTGCACCATGTACGGCGAATCGGGCGACATCGAATCCCTCTACCGCAAAATGCAAATTCACGCTGACGATATTATCGATGCTGTCGCCCAGCTCATCTTAGGCGGCGTAACCCGGCCGGCAGAGGGGAGGTTGCTGGATCGACCGTTCGCCGGGGAGGCGCCATGACGGCGGTCCACTGGCTGAAAATCATCCAGGTAAAGCCGGGAAGAAGGCGGCGTGGACGATGAAACATTGGGCGCACCATTCAGGCTGCGGAACCGGACACTCTTTCGGCGTTCACGAAATCCAAATCGCGGCGCGATGGAATTCGATCCAGAACCAATTCGCGCAAAGTGGTTGATTATCGCAGAGGTTCTACGCGGGAGCGAGGAGGTTGAGGGCGAACCATTGCTCCGGGTCGTGCCAGACGTGGCGGATGCGGAGTCCCGCTTCGCGGATCACCCTTTCCAGGGAGAGGTAATTGTACTTGTAGGAGTTCTCGGTGTGGATGGTCTCGCCGCCGGCGAAGCTGAATTCGCTCCCCAGGGCTTCGATTTCGATCGTCTGATCGCCCAGGCTCTCCAGGTGCATTTCGATCCGGCTTTCCACCTCATTGAAGAAGGCGCGGTGGCGGAAGCGGTTCAAGTCGAACCGGCCACCCAACTCCCGGTTGATCCTTGCCAGCAGATTTAGGTTGAAGGCGGCGGTGACGCCCCCGGCATCGTTATAGGCCCGGTTGAGAATCTCAGGAGCCTTGACCAGATCGACCCCCAGCAGCAAGTGATCCTGGGCACCCATCGCCGCCTGGACGGCGGCGAGAAACTCACTGGCCTGATCCGGTTCGAAATTGCCGATCGTCGAGCCGAGGAACAGGAACAGCTTGGGGCTTTGGGTGTGTCTGCTCAATTCGTCGAGCGCATGCTGGTAATCGCAAATCAAGCCTCGGATGTTTAGATTCGCATAGTCTTCCAGCAGCTTCTGGCTATGTTCGTGGACGATGGAAGGCGATATATCGATGGGAATGTAGACCAATTCCTCCGAGGATTCGGCGAGGATATCGAGCAACAGACGCGTCTTTGCGGAACTGCCGCTGCCGAACTCCACCAGGGTCGGATGCTGCCCACTGGCCTGTATGATGTCCCGGTTGTATCGGTCAAGAATCCACGTCTCGGTACGCGTAGGGTAATATTCCTCAGTCTTGGTGATTTGCTCGAAAAGCTCAGACCCGCGCTCATCGTAGAAAAATTTAGGAGGGATGCGTTTGGGTGTTGCGCTCAAACCACGCGCCACCTCATTCTTGAAATCCGCTATGGCGTCATCTGAGTCCAGCCGGTGGAGCTCGAGACGGTCGTGATATAGTTTGCGGACCAGGGGTGATTTGCCCATCGAAGCGCTCTGCGCGAGTGAAAACGAATGCCTGCTTGGCTCTATCACCCTAACAAGAGATCATCCTCGTGGGCAAATACGAATATTTCTCCGCTTGAATGGTTATCCAACCCAGACCCGCGAAATCCAAAGAAATTTATCACGGACGAGCCATGACCCTTGACGACGGCACATTGAATTCGAGGCCGGATAATACCCCGCGACTGAGTACGGCTACAAAAGCTCGCCTGAAGCGAATGATCGACGAGGACCGGCCCTTGCCGTCCGAATACAAAGGGGTATTGTTCGCCGATGGCCGGGCGCCGGAGTTTGTCTGGCCGGGCAAGCCCGATCGCGTATCGCCCCCGGTGCACTCATTGGACCGGTGCGAAGTGCACGGTATCCCGCGTTTCCCGAGTTCACCGCGCCATCAGCTCTATCCTGGCGATGAGCCGAATTCTTGGCGCAACCGCTTGATCCGCGGAGACAACCTGCTGGCATTGGCCGCTGTCCGCGAAGGCCCTTTGCAAAAAGAAATATCCGCCGCCGGGGGGATCAAACTGATTTACATCGATCCGCCATTTGCCGCCGGCCACGATTATCCCGTCACCTTGGCCATCGGCCAGGGCTCCGACGGCCGCGAACGGGCCCGCGTTCGAGGACTGGCCTATCGTGACAGTTGGCAGGCGGGCACCGCGCAGTACCTGACCATGATCTACGAGCGTCTGTTGCTGATGCGTGACGTGCTGGCAGACGACGGCTGCATATTCCTGCACTGCGATTGGCACATCAGTGCGCCGCTTCGGCTGATCATGGACGAGATCTTTGGGGCGGATAACTTCGTCAACGAGATAGTCTGGTATTACTACAACAAGATTTCAGCGGCCAGCCGTTGTTTGCCGCGGGGACACGATACCATTCTCTTCTACTCCAAATCGGGCCACCACATCTTGAACGATGTGCGATTACCGCGGAAAAACCCAGTGCGGCAACTCGTGCGCAAGAGCGTCGACGGTGTATTGAAAAACGCGCGGGATAGCCATGGAAAGCTGATCTATCAGGTCTCCCACGATCGTAAAATGTCGGACGTCTGGAAAATCCCCCAACTGCAACCGGCCTCAGCCCATTGGACCGGATTCAGCACTCAAAAGCATCATGACCTGCTGGCCCGCATTCTTTCCTTGGCCAGCCGTCCGGGCGATCTGGTGGCGGATTTCTTTTGCGGATCAGGCACCCTGCCCGTGGTCGCCGAACGGATGAACCGGTACTGGATCGCCGCTGACAAAGGACAGCTGGCGATCCACCTCACCCGTAATCGTCTGCTGGAAGGGGAAGCATTATCCGGAAAACGGCCTCGCGAAGAGAAGGGAGTGCCCCCCCGGCCTTTCGAAGTGCTCACGGTGGGGCCAGCGCGCCCACCGCAAATTTCCTTTCCCGCCGCGGACATGGAACGGCCGATACAGGCCGAACTAAAATTCGAGGCTGTAACGAGTGGCCTGTCCGTCACCGTGCGCTTGACCGGTTATCACGTCGAAGCGGTCGCAATCACCGCCGGTTACGGAATCGCCGACAAGGGCCACACGCCGGGACGAGCAGGCGAATTGATCATTGAAGAGAGTCGACTTGTTCGTATCCGCCGCAGCCCGCACGGCCGGATCAGCCGTGACGTGTTGACTTGCGATTGGAGTGATTGGATCGATTACTGGGCCGTTGATTTTGCGTACGGAGGCGAGGAAACGGACCCCGGAACGGACCCCGGATCGGGCCGAAAATCCGTCCATGGGCCGATAGCCGGGTCTGATTCAGCGGAAGGCGCCCTACCTGCCGGTAGGCCATTTCATGCGGATTGGAACGCATTCCGCACCCGCAAACGCCGGTCCCTTGCTCTGGAAAGCGCGCCGATCTCGTATCCGCGGCGCGGCCGTTACGCGATTGCCGTGATGGCAGCCGATATCTTCGGCAATCAAACCATCGCCGTTCGGGAAGTAGATGTGGCCGGCGGTCGACTGGTGGCCGGGCGCTAATTCGGCGTTGCCATGACTTCATCGGGCCTGCCGCCGCCGCTTGCCGGGTTAGTCACCGCTTCCCGGCATAGTGACACGAACAGCGCGTGGAATTCATCGGATGCCGAAAGCTCCGGATGGTAGGTCGTGACCAGGTGCGAGCCGTACCGCAGGGCCACCGGATCCCCATGATGATCGGCCAGCACCTGCACCGAGGAGGCGAACCGGATGATGCTGGGGGCGCGGATGAAGACTGCCTCACGCTCGGTTTTGGCCGAACCCGCGTCGCGAAAAACGACCGGGGCGATAAAACTCTCGTTTTGCCGGCCGTAGGCATTGCGCCGAACGGTCATGGGAATCAGGCCCAGGCTTTCCTGACTGGGATTCTCCACCCTTTCCGCCATCAGGATAGCCCCGGCGCAGACCCCCCACACGGGGCGGCTGGCGGCGAACGCCACGATCGGATCCCGCAGGCGGTAATGGTCAATCAGATTGAGCAGAGTGGAGCTTTCGCCACCGGGCAGAATCAACCCGTCGCAAGCGGAGATTTCACCCGCCGTGCGCACGAATACCACGTCCACACCGAGCGCCGTCAGCTTTTGCCGATGGGGTTGAAGCGCACCCTGCAACGCGAGGATGCCCAGAGACATCACCAGCCCCTACTCGCAAGCAATTGCTCCTGGGGTAACTCGTTGCGGGCGATTCCGGACATGGGCGTGCCCAGTCCCTTGGATATCTTGAGCAACTCGGAGGGGTTGTCGTAAAAAGTAACCGCCTTGACGAATGCCTGGGCTCGCTTGGCCGGATCCTCCGACTTGAAGATACCCGAACCGACGAATACCGCCTCGGCTCCCAGTTGCATCAGCAGAGACGCGTCCGCCGGTGTGGCCAGACCCCCGGCGGCAAAATTGGGGACCGGCAATCGGCCTTCCTGGGCCACCTTTCGCACCAGTTCATAGGGGGCTTGCAGGCGCTTGGCTTCGGCCATCAATTCCATGTCGCTGATCAGGGTCAGGGTCTTGATCTCCCGCATGATGAGCCGCATGTGGCGCACCGCTTCAATCACGTCGCCGGTGCCGGCCTCGCCCTTGGTGCGAATCATCGTCGCGCCCTCCGCGATCCGGCGCAAAGCCTCGCCCAGGTTGATCGCACCGCAGACGAACGGCGTCTTGAAGGCATGCTTATCCACATGGTTTTCTTCGTCGGCGGGTGTAAGCACCTCGCTCTCGTCGATGTAATCCACCCCCTGCGCCTGAAGTATCTGTGCTTCGGCGAAATGGCCGATCCGGCACTTGGCCATTACCGGAATGCTCACGGTGTTCATGATCCCTTCGATCAAAATTGGATCAGACATCCGCGCTACGCCGCCTTCACGGCGGATATCGGCAGGGACGCGCTCCAACGCCATGACGGCTACGGCCCCGGCGTCCTCGGCGATTTTTGCGTGGTCCGCAGTGACCACGTCCATGATCACGCCACCTTTGAGCATTTCCGCCAAACCGACTTTGAGCCTCAGGGTCTCGTCCATAGCTTTCTTCCTTCCTCGTATGGGTTGTCACGCGCGATGATTCCCACGTTTGCCGGCAGCATCTCAGCAACGGGCGATCCATTGCGTAGCGCTGCCATGCTCACCGCTCGTCGGGGATTCACCAGCATCTCACACTATCAAATACCGGCGAAAATCGCAGAATTATTTGACTGGCACGGGCCCGCTCAGGGAGGCGGTCACGAACAAGGAATCGGAAAAACATTCATGACCGATCCGCGTACCTGCCTGTCCTGAGCCTGTCGAAGGGATGAGCATGGCCGCTTTGCAGGCGGGAAGCTCCGCCAGCACTCAATCGCCGCGCACCCGGCGGACTTGCTCCAGCAATTGCGCGACACTCCGGCCGATCTGTTGCCGCGTGGCATCATCGACAATCTCACCGTCGCCGGAAATGGCTTCTCCGGCTCGCGGCACCGTTACCTGGGCCGGTACGACCCAGACGCCACGGGAGGTAAGCACTTGCCGCAGATGAGCCAGGGCGCGAATTGCTCCCGATGCCCCCGTGCTGGCGCCCAACAGCGCGGCAATCTTGTCGGGAAAGGGATTACCCGGTGGCCGGGAAACCCAATCGATGGCATTTTTCAAGACGCCAGGGATGGAGTGATTGTACTCCGGGCAGGCGATCAGCAATCCGTCGGCGCGGGCGATTCGCTCCTGAAGCGCCACGACGGGAAGAGGGATTCCCTCGGAGGATTCGATATCGGCGTTGTATAAAGGCAATTGCAATTGATCGGGCTCGACCAGGTCGATTTCCGCACCGGATATCCCCGCCATCTGTACGGCGGCTGCCAGCAGACGGCGATTGAAGGAATCCTTTCGCAAGCTGCCGGCGATGGCCAGGATATGGAGGGCGCTGTTTGCTGACATGGGATGCAAATCAGGAGGCTTGTGGCGCGTTCTGTCGCAGTATGGCTGGCGTTATGTGCGTTTGCAGCGGCACTGGGCGTAGCGATTCTTCTCCACGATCTCGAATTTTACCGGTATAAAGCCAACGGCGGCCGCTTCACCCACGGTCAATCTGCAAATCCGTGACGATCAATGGTCTTGGCCCACCGAAGATCCATCCACGGCAACGTTGCCTGAAATTGCGGCAAGGGATCGGTTAGCGTTCCGCCGGCTCTTTTTCCCGGCTGGAATTCGACCCGATGCCCAGCTTGCGGCACAGACGAGCCAGCTCTTTCTGTTCTGCCACCGTAAGCGCCCCCATTTGCGCCTTCACGGCACGGGCGTGCCGGGGGAATAGCCGCTTGATCAGCCGCGAGCCTCCGCCGGTCAGCCGAACTGTCACTACCCGCCGGTCGTTCTGTTCGCGCTGACGCTGTACCCAACCGCTTTTTTCCAGATTGTCGATCACCATCGTGATGTTGCCGCTGGTCTTGAGCAGCTTGCCCGCCAATTCACGCTGGCAAAGCGGGCCGATATGATGAAGCGCTTCCAGCACGCCGAATTGGCTCTCGGTGAGACCGGCCTTGGTCATATCGCGCACGAGGTTTCCCGTGACCGTCTCTTCGGCACGGCGCAGCTTGACATAGGCCTCCAGAGCCCGCTTCTCGGCCGGTGGTCCTTTATATCGATTGGCCATACATTAGCTTAAGTTCAAATCATTTAATCTATAAAGATCGATTACGGAGAGAAGTCTAAGATAACCCCAGGGCGAATGCAATCTGTGATTTTGAGTCCGTCAGCAATGTGGCGTTGGAGATAAGCGGCGTGAGGATCATGCGGCGGAATCTGAGATGGATTCATTGTGTGATCCGCAGATTTAACCAGATAGCGCAGATGGCTGGCTTTCCTATTATTCACATCAGCGGTTACCTGTGTTCCTCGGTGGTTCCAGCGTACGTCAGCGATCATGGGCTTGGGGGGCTGGATTCAGCACCAGGGTGCCCTCTGCTACCGCGTCGATCTCGTCGCGGTCCATCAGCAGGGGGTGGTACTCGCCGTTGAGCCACAGGGGAGTAAGATCGTCATAGTGGGGCGACGCGGGGATCCCTGATTGACCGGTGGGGAGTACCGCCAGAGAGCGGGCGAGATTTCCCAAATCGCGATCGACCTCCATTGACGATAATCTCCATTGACTTGGGCCATGCTGCGGGCGATGGTTTTGCAAGCGGTGGCCCCGATGGCACCGTCGTGATCGCAGGGAATTGGCCCCTGCGCTAATAACGATGCACCTCGACCAATCCAGGAAATGCCCGCCGAACCGGCTCCAAGGGGGAAAAAAATCCTGATCATCGGCGGAGGCGGACGGGAGCATGCTTTGGTATGGAAGCTGGCCCAGAGCCCGTCGGTCTCCGCGATATACGCCAGCCCGGGCAGCGACGCCATCGCCCGTCACGCCCGTTGTGTCGCATTAACTGGCAACGACGCGGTGGCCGATTTCGCTGCGTCCGAAGGGATCGGCCTCACGGTGGTCGGTCCCGAGGTGCCCCTGGTGGCAGGTCTGATCGACGCCATGACCGCCCGGGGTCTGAGGGTTTTCGGCCCTACGCGCGCAGCGGCCCGGCTGGAAGGGAGCAAGGCGTTCGCCAAAGCCTTCATGCAACGGCATGACATTCCCACGGGGGGCTTTGCGGTTTACGACAGGGCGGCGGACGCGCTGGCGCATATCGACGAGGCCGCGCTGCCCCTGGTCGTCAAGGCCGATGGCTTGGCGGCGGGCAAAGGGGTCACCGTCTGCCGCGACAGAGACACCGCGCGCGAAGCGATTGTATCTGCGATGGAAGGGCGGGTGTTCGGCGACGCGGGTTCGCAGATCGTCATCGAAGATTTCCTGCCCGGGGAAGAAGCGTCGATATTTGCCATCAGCGACGGCGAACGGTTCCTCACCTTCCCCCCGGCCCAGGATCACAAGCCCCTCGGTGATGGAGATACAGGCCCCAACACCGGTGGCATGGGCGCCTATTGCCCCGCGCCGGTGGTCACGCCGGCAGTGCAAGACCGGATCGTGGCGGAGATCATCCAACCTACCCTGAGCGGCATGGCGGCGGAAGGCCATCCCTACCGCGGCGTGCTCTACGTGGGACTCATGATCCGCGATGGCGCCCCTTACGTGGTGGAATACAACTGCCGGTTCGGCGACCCGGAATGTCAGCCCCTGTTGATGATGCTGGAAAGCGATCTCCTGGAAATCCTCGAGGCCGCCCTTGACGGAACGCTGGATTCGGTGCGGCCACGCTGGCGAAATGGCGCGGCAACATGTATCGTGATGGCATCAGAGGGTTATCCCGGACCGTATCGATCCGGCCTACGGATCGACGGTCTGGAGAATATCGTACCGACGGGTGACCTGCAGGTTTTCCACGCCGGAACCGAGCGCGATTCCGGCGGCTGGGCCACGCGAGGAGGACGCGTGTTGGGCGTGACGGCTTGGGGAGAAAGCCTGAAGCAAGCCATCGAAAGGGGCTACCGGGCCGTGGATTCGATTGGCTGGGATGGCGTCATCTACCGCCGAGACATCGGACAAAAGGGATTGCAATAACCGATGACGGCGATTCCGCAAAAACGCGTGGGCATCGTGCTGGGCAGCGCCTCGGATCTGGAGGTGGCCCGTAAGGCCACGGGCATCCTCGACACCCTGGGGATCGGCTACGAACTGGCCATTGCCTCGGCCCACCGCACACCCAAGCGAACACGAGAATTCGTCCTCGCCTGCGAAGGGTTGGGGGTGGAGGTTTTCATCGCCATCGCGGGCATGGCCGCGGCCCTTCCCGGGGTCGTGGCGGCGGAAACCCTTGTGCCCGTCATCGGCGTTCCGGTGCGTTCCCAGGCTTTGGAGGGATTGGATGCGCTGCTTTCCATCGTTCAGATGCCCCCTGGAATCCCCGTGGCCACCGTCGCAGTGGGTGGCGGCGCCAATGCCGCGCTTTTGGCGGCCCACATGCTGGGATTGAAATACCCCGAAATCCGCGCGGCGTTGCTCATCTATCGGCAGGAACAGGTGCGGAAAGTGGAGGAAGCGCACCGCGCCGAGGGACTCTCCGCGTTGATCTGAGGGAGCACATCATGACCACTGAATCCATCGTCGTCTCCAACTGGTCCGATGCGTCGTTTGGGCTTGATGTCGCCTACAAGCTCCGCCAGCAAATCGATATATCGGACCTGATATCGCTCAAGACCTTCTCCAACAGCGAATTCTGTCCCAGATTTCTGGGCGACGAGACGACCGAACACACGGTCGGGCGGTGGTTGGAAGGCAAGCGGGTCTACGTGATATCCACCTCGTCCCCGCAACACACACGCAATTCACTCGCCATGCGCAACCTGCTGATTGCGTCGGCGGCCAAGGAAAACGGCGCGGAGCGGGTGGTGCTGGTGGAGCCGGATTTGTTTTACTCCGCCCAGGATCGGGGCCCCCACTCCACCGATCATCCCCAGATGAACCTCCTGACGGATCGCCAGAAATTCGATGGCCAACCTTTCTCGGCAAAACTCTACGCCAGCCTGCTGCACGAAGCCGGGGTGGACCAGGTAGTGACGGTGCACAACCACAAACCCGAAGTGCTCTCACGCATTTACGGCGAGGTCTACCGTGACGCCGGGGAACGTCCCCCCTTTCTCAACCTGGATGTGGCCCACATCGTTGCCAATTACATCCAGCGTACGGTTTCCGTGGAAAAGCACGGGGCCAATCTGGGCTTCGTGGCACCGGACCAAGGGGCTGTCGATTTCGTTTCCAGGGTACAAAACTTCACGGGGCTCAAGGAATCGGTGCTCGTAACCCTGGAAAAAAAACGGTTGGGGCAGCGCAACGTGGAGATCAGCCCCGTCGACGATGCCGGGGTGCTTAAGGGGCGGGAGGTTTTTATCCTGGACGACATGGTGCGCACCGGTGCCACCATTGCCGCGGCGGTGCGCTTGCTGGCCGAAAACCCCGCCACCCGGCCGGCCAATATTTACTTCTATTGCACCCACACCTACATCTCGCCCGAAGGGAGGGAAAATCTGAATTCACCCTATCTGACCGAATTCGTCACCACCAACACCCTGCCCAACGTGCTGAACCGGGATGACCAAGGGCGGCTGAGGCAGAAGATAGTCGTGTTGAAAATCGAGAATTGGATCGCCGACGCTTTGGAACACTGCCTGGAGGAAGGTCAACCGCCCGAAGAGCGCTACGGCAAGGCCTCGGTCGCGATCGCGGACCGATACTATAAGCTGGATTTCTCCTCCAGGAATATCCGCCGCAACCCCACCGGGCCCAGCCAGCTCTCCCTGCCGTTGCGCAATGCGTGACCCGATAATCCGGAAATGAGTCACGCGGCGTACAGGGCCAATTTCAGCTCGATTACGCGGCAGACCCGGCCGGAGGATATCGCCAACAGCCTCACCCATGGGCTGGGCCTGTTGCTTGCCATCGGCGGCACCTCGGTGCTGGTGGTCTTTGCCAGCATCTACGGCTCCGTGTGGCACGTGGTCAGCTTCAGCATTTACGGCGCCACGCTGATGCTGCTGTTCGCGGTCTCGACGGTCTACCACGCCACGCGCCACCTGGGACGCAAAAAGACGCTGCAAATCGTCGATCACGCCTCCATCTTCCTCCTCATCGCGGGCACCTATACCCCCTTCACTTTCGTCCCGCTGAACGGCGGATGGGGCTGGAGCCTGTTCGGAGTTGTCTGGGGTTTATCCGCCGTCGGAATCTGCGCGAAGATTTTTCTGGCCGATCGGTTCGACCTTCTTTCTACCCTGTTTTACATGGCCCTGTCGTCGATGGGCTTGATCGCCATCGTGCCTTTGGCGGAAAATCTGTCCGTGGGGGGGCTGGTTTGGCTGATTTCAGGGGGCGTCGTCTACGGGTTTGGCGCGATCTTCTACCTCTGGGAGAAGCTCTCCTTCAACCACGTGATATGGCATCTCTTCGTCCTCGCCGGCGCCACTTGCCAATTTTTCGCCATCCTGTTTCACGTTCTCCAGTTCGATTAGGATTCTCCACTCCGGCGATCTGCGGGTTCAACAAGACCGGCGCCGGTGGCAGGGCTACGATGAGGTTCGCCGAATTGAACTCCGCGAACAAGTTTCATCAGCGCGTCGATCGACATGCGGGTGCGATAAGAAATATTTCTTCATCAGCCCGAATTTCCGTTGCGTATGCGTCAAAATTTTGGCAATGTCGTATGATTTTGTAATCCAGTCAACCTTTGCCGTATTTCTCGGTACGGGCGGGCCGGACGTCTCGTGATAAGGACAAACAGATGTGTCGCAACCGGCACAATCAGGGAGAAGCAGACGAACCGGATTTCGAGCGAAATGAAATGCAATCTCGAGAGCTTGGCCGGCTTGGGATGCAAAATAAGCCCTCACGGATGTGGGAGATCGATTGTTGTCATCGGCCCGTATCTACAGATAGGAGTACCGGGCTTGTCCGGTTCATTTCAGGGGCTTCCCTGCATCCAATGTCGTGAAGCCTGAATGTCTATTGACGTAAAGGGACCATGGTAGCTCAGATCGCAAACACCATCCTAAGGTCAATTTCGCGGTATCCCTGGATGTTGGCGGTGTTGCTCCTCACCGGATGTTTCGGTGACGGAAAGCAATCCACCATCAGACCCGAATCCGATTCCGCAAGGATCATCCAGGATGTCTACGCGATGGTCACTTGGATCGACGTCGGAATTTTCATCGTGGTCGCTACATTACTGGCGGTGGCGATGATCAAGTACCGGGCGGGCGCGCAAAAGGACATTGACATCCCCAAACAGGTGCACGGAAATGTGGTGGTGGAGCTGATCTGGACCCTGGTCCCGGCCATCCTCTTGATCTTTATCGCCGTGCCTACCTGGCAGGGCATCTTCCGCGCCGCCGCGCCGCCTCGGGCCGGCGCGCTCCAGGTGGAGGCTATCGGCCACCAGTGGTGGTGGGAGTTCAGATATCCGTCGGAAAACATCGTCACCGCCAACGAATTGCACGTTCCGGTAAATCGCACCGTGGTGGTCAAAACCTGGTCCGCCGATGTGATCCACAGTATCTGGATGCCCCGGTTGGCGGGCAAAATAGATTCTTTGCCGGGCAAATCCAATGAGATATGGTTTACGCCGGAAAAAATCGGTGAGTATCTTGGACAATGTGCCGAGTTTTGCGGCACTTCCCACGCCAATATGCGTTTCAAGGTCATCGTCGATAGTCCGTCGGACTACCAGACATGGGTTGACCGGCAGAGCATGGCGCCGGTTGCGAGTTCTCCGGATGCCCAAGCGGGAGAAAAATTGTTCGCCACCAAGGCGTGTGTGGCGTGCCACACCATTACCGGCGTGGCTGGGGCTGTGGGGGTGATCGGTCCCAACCTGAACGACCTCGGCTCCCGCACCACGATCGCTTCGGGGATACTGGAAAACACGCCTGATAATCTGGCGGCTTGGATTCAAGATCCACAATCCATGAAACCAGGCGCCCTGATGATCCTGCCCATGGAAGTGAACCCATCCGAAGCCGCGCAATTGGCCGCCTTTTTGACGAGTGAGCCCGGAGCCGCGGCGCCGGCTCCCGCAGTACCGGCTCCCGCTGTGCCCGCGCCTCCCACCGCCGGCAGCGACGTATCCGCCCAGGACATCATCGGGGCCAAAGGTTGCACGATCTGTCACGCGATTCCCGGATTTCCCGCGCCAGCGGCAGAGATCGGCCCGGCTCTGGCAGGGTTGATGTCGCGCGACACCATCGCTGGCGGCGCAATACAGAATACCGAGGACAACTTGCGGGCATGGCTGAAAAATCCACCTGGGATGAAACCCGGTACGCTCATGCTGAACGTCGGCCTGACGGACCCCGAAATCGATACGTTGATCGATTTCCTCAAAACGCTCGAGTAGGCTGGATTGCAGGAGCCGGGCAACGCAATCAGTGTTTACCCGATCGGTGTTTACCCTATGATTTGGCAACCGATTTTTGAAGGCGGCGGTACGAGTCCCATTGTCGAGGAGAATCAGATATGACCACAACCGTTATCGATACACCCGGCGCTGGAAGCCCCTCACTCTATGCCGGCGGGCTAATGAGCTGGTTGACTACGGTTGACTGCAAAAGGATCGGAATCCTGTACGGGGTTACGGGGATTTTCTTCGGGATTATCGGGGCCATCGAATCGTTCGTGATTCGCACCCAGCTCATCGTTCCCCAGAACGATTTTGTCAGCGCGGATTTCTTCAACGCCATGTTCACCATGCACGGCACCACGATGATCTTCTTGTTCGTGATGCCCGTCAACGCGGCCTTCTTCAATTATCTGATACCCTTGCAAATCGGGGCGCGGGACGTGGCCTTTCCGCGCTTGAATGCATTCAGTTACTGGTTGTTCCTGGCCGGTGGTATCTTTTTCCATCTCGGATTTATCACTGGCGATTTGCCCAAGATCGGCTGGTTCGCCTACGCCAATCTGACCACCCCGCAATTCAGCCCCGGCCACGGTGCCGACTTCTGGATCATCGGCCTGATCGTCCTGGGGACCGCATCGTTGGCCGCCGCAATCAACTTCATCGCGACGATACTCAATCTGCGCGCGCCTGGCATGACCCCCATGCGCATGCCACTTTTCACGTGGACGGCGCTGGTCACCAACTTCCTGCTGTTGCTTGCGATGCCGGTGATCACCGTCGCCCTTTTGCAGATCCTGTTCGACCGGTATTTCGGCACCCATTTCTATGATGTGCGCGCGGGCGGCAACGTGCTCCTGTGGCAACATCTGTTTTGGATATTCGGCCATCCCGAAGTCTACATACTGATACTGCCGCCCATGGGGATGGTCTCCGAGGTGATCTCCACTTTTTCCCGCAAGCCGTTGTTCGGATATTCCACGATGGTTTACGCGACCGCCGGCATTGGAGTTCTCGGTTTCACCGTTTGGGCCCATCACATGTTCACCGTTGGCATGGGGCCCATAGCCCTGGCCATCTTTTCCGCCATAACCATGCTCATCGCCGTGCCTACGGGCGTGAAAATCTTTAACTGGATTTCCACCATGATCGGTGGAAAGGTGACCATGTCCACCGCGATGTGGTTCGCCACTCTGGGCTTCATCGGCAACTTCACCATCGGCGGGCTCACTGGAATCATGCATGCCTCCCCGCCCATCGATTGGCAGCAGCAAGACTCCTATTTCATCGTGGCCCATTTACACTACGTTCTCATCGGTGGCTCCGTAATGGGCATTTTCACCGGGATCTATTATTGGTTTCCCAAATTCACCGGTCGAATGTTGAACGAGACGTTGGGGAAATTGCATTTCTGGTTGTTATTCATCGGTTTCAACATGACGTTCTTTCCGCAGCATTTCCTGGGCGTGGACGGCATGCCCCGCCGCATCTATACTTATCTTCCCGGGTTGAATTGGGAATTGTGGAACATGGTCTCCACCATTGGTGCCTACGTGGCCATCCTATCTGGATTTATCTTCATATATAATGTGATTACAAGTCTGAGGAGTGGCAAAAAAGCGCCGGCGGACCCCTGGGACGCTCGAACGCTTGAATGGTCCGTGGCCTCACCGCCGCCTGAGTACCAATTTGCCAAGTTGCCGCAAGTAAAGTCACGGGACGACTTTTGGGTCCGCAAATACGAAACCAAGAACTTCCAGCCGGAACCGGAACATGCTCATGTCCAAATGCCATTGCCGAGCCTTTGGCCGCTCTTGGCGGCATTGGGTCTGGGGCTGATGGCCACCGGATTTATTTCTCATTTCGCCCTTTCCTTTGTAGGGGTGGCGTTGCTTTTCGTTTCCATCTATGGCTGGTCGTTCGCCAAGTTTGAATAACCCATACAAGCCAGGCCGATGACAGGCTTAGCCATCCGTGACGCCATTTAATTGATCGAAGGAGAATGCGTTGAGCGAAGTTACCCAAGACGAGCACCATTACACCAGCCTGGGCGTTAACACCCGAAAATTGGGGATGTGGATTTTGATCGCATCCGAATGCATGTTGTTTGGGACGCTGATCATAACCTATCTCATTTTTCGCAACGCGAGCACGGTCGGGCCTCACCCCGCCGAAATAATGAACATTCCCGTCACGACGATCAGCACATTCGTTCTATTGATGAGCTCCTTCTCCATTGTGCTGGCGCTCCACGCGATACAGAACGGAAACATGCGCCAGTTTCGAGTCTGGATATTGGTTACTGCGTTTGGCGGACTTGGCTTCCTCGGCTTCCAGACCTATGAATTCACCGAATTCATACACGCGGGCCTGGGGCTCAGCGTCAACGTATTCGGGGGCAGTTTCTTCATGCTGACGGGAACGCATGGAACACACGTCGCTGTGGGTGTCATTTGGCTTTTTTCCCTGTTTTTTGCGTCCCTGCGCGGCCGATTGGTCGAAGATGGCGCCATAAAGGTCGACACGATGGCATTGTATTGGCACTTCGTCGACGTGATCTGGATCGTCATATTTACTGTTGTTTACCTCTTTGTATTCGTCTAGGAGCCAAGTATGACCGCCGCTACCGATGCCGTCCCCAGTGAGCACGCTCACCCTGGCCCCAAAACCTATGCGGTGATTGCCGCAATTCTGACGCTGATCACACTGATAGAATTTTGGGCGTTTTATATACCCTGGCTGAGAGACGTAGGATTGTTCGTGCCGATATTGCTGGTGCTGTCCGCTATAAAGTTTGTCACGGTCGCCATGTTCTATATGCACCTCAAATTCGACAGCAACATCTTTGCGCGGCTGCTGGTGACGGGGGTGTGCCTTGCGGGTTTGATCATGATGGCGCTGCTCGGTCTGTTCTTCATTTCCCATCCCCCCGGAATATAGGGCCCCGGAAATTAGGACAGCAGGGACGCCGGGATTTCACCGCGACACCCGAGATTACCGAATATCGTCCTCGTTGGAATTCATTCCGCCGCTTTTCCCAATCCCGTGACTGTGCCCGTGACTGTGATTGAAATTCAAGGAAATTCGACCTTCCATGCGCCTCGCCCATGCCCATTCGGGTACCGAGACGAGCGCCGGCGAACCGGCCGGCGGACTTGATCTGATCCTGGACTGGACCTTCGACCCTACATTCCTGGTGCCCTTGGTCATTGCCCTGCTATACTTCCGGGGTTTGTGGCGATATTGGGCTCTGGGCGGGGTCTCGTTTCCCGCGTGGCGTCCAGCAATGTTCCTCTTGGGACTGGCGACACTTGCCGCGGCCTTGCTGAGTCCCATCGACGCGCTGGCGGATCGCTCCTTCGCGTGGCACATGGTGCAACACCTGCTGCTCACCCTGGTGGCTGCACCCCTAATTTTACTGGGCGCCCCTTTCGTTCCGGTGATTCGAGGATTGCCTGCGGTTTTCCGACGCGCCGTTTTCATTCCGTTCGCCAGAAATCGCGCCGTGCGTTGGATCCTGGTAACGGTCACACGGCCGATCGTGGCCTTCATCGCCTACACCGCCTCTCTTTGGGCATGGCACGATGCCACCCTGTACGATCTGACTCTGGCCAATGAACTGGTGCACTACCTTGAGCATTTCAACTTCTTCGTGGTCGCGGTGCTCCTATGGTGGCATGTGGTCTCACCCCACCCGTTCCGGTCGCGCATGGGATATCTGGCTCGTATTGGATTTTTGATCGGCTCATCTGTGCAAAGCAATGCCCTGGGCGCGCTTATCGCCTTCTCGGGCTCCGCCTGGTACGCCTACCGAAGCCTGCCTGGGTTCTGGGGCCTGACCGCGGCGGAGGACCAAATGATCGGTGGTCTATTGATGTGGGTCGGGGGAGCGATCCTGCATCTGATCGCGATCACGATTATTTTCGTCGTTTACGCGATCCAGGAGCAGGCCAAGGAACCGCCCCGGATGCTCTACATCCAACGGGACGATCTGCCTGGAACCGTTTAGATGCGGGCGCGCTCCCCGTGCTGCTCGGCAGTAGGTCCGCTCGCCATAAGGGCCACTAGGCATAAGGGCCATTCGGCATACGGCCGATGTTGGGTTTGGCCGGCGAGTGCTCAATGGCCGTCCATGGCGGCGCGCATGGCCTGAACCAGTTCGACAGCCGCCCTTTCGCCATCGCCCCCCGCTCGATGAATCGCGTGGACCATGGCACTGCCCACGACCACTCCGTCAGTCATGGCGCCGAACTCGCGGGCGCGCTCGGGCGTGGAAATGCCGAACCCCACGATCAAGGGCGTATCGCAGTGGGAACGCAGCCGCTGCACGCGCTCTTCGAGATTGCTGCCGAATCCCTTCTCCGCTCCGGTCACCCCTTTCAGCGAAACCAGGTAAACAAATCCCCGCGACGCCCCGGCGATGGCCTGCGCCTGGTCGGGAGGCGTGTTGGGCGCTTCGAGAAAAATCGCGGCGAGACCTTCCGCGTCGCAAACGGCGCGCCAATCCCCTGCCTCGTCGAGGGGCAGATCGGGAATGATCGTGCCGTCCAGGCCCGCTTCCCGCGCGTGACGGGCGAATGCCCGCTCCCCGTACCGGAAGATGATGTTGTAGTAGGTCATCAGCACCAGGGGGATCCCACAGGTATCGCGCAGGCGGCGCACCAGATCCAGATACTCGCCGATACCGGTGAATTGGTGCAAAGCCCGCTGACTCGCCGCCTGGATCACCGGACCATCCGCGACCGGGTCCGAGAAGGGAAATCCCAGCTCGATGATGTCCGCGCCGGCTGTCTCGAGTTGCGGAACGAGGCGCTCGGTGTACGCCGGGTCTGGATCGCCTGCCATCAGATAGATGACCAGGGCTTTGCGGGAGCGGGCGCGAAGATCGGCGAAGGTCTTGCTGAACCGGTCCACGCCGGCCGATGGATTCACCGCTCCTCCGATGTTCCGGCAACGATACCGAATTTTTCCGGCGCATAGTCCCGCAGCGTGTGCAAATCCTTGTCGCCCCTCCCCGATAGGTTGATCACGATGACCTGATCAGGGGTCATATCCGGCGCGACCCGCATGGCGTCCGCGATGGCATGGGCGCTTTCCACCGCGGGCAGGATCCCTTCCAGCCGCGCCAGCTCAAAGCACGCCGCCACCGCCTCGGCATCGGTAACGGATACGTAGGTCACTCGCCCGGAATCGTGGAGATAGCTGTGTTCCGGCCCCACACCGGGGTAATCGAGTCCGGCCGCAATGGAGTGGGCTTCCTTGATCTGGCCGGAGGGCTCTTGCAGAAGATAGGTCTTGCTGCCGTGGAGGACGCCCGGTTCGCCCGCCGTGATGGAAGCCGAGTGGTGCCCGGTTTCCAACCCTTCGCCCGCCGCCTCCACTCCGCGCATGGCCACTTCGGCCATGGGAAGGAAATGGGCAAAGATGCCCATGGCATTGCTGCCGCCCCCCACGCAGGCGATCAGAAGATCGGGCAATTTTCCGATCTTGGCCAGGGCCTGCTCGTGCAACTCCTCGCCGATCACCTTCTGGAATTCCTTGACCATCAATGGATAGGGATGGGGCCCCGCAACCGAGCCGATCACGTAAAACGTGTCGTCGACGGTGGCCACCCAATCCCGCAGGGCCTCGTTCATGGCGTCCTTGAGCGTCGCCGAGCCGGAGGTGACCCCGCGCACTTCGGCCCCCAGCATTTTCATGCGGTACACGTTGGGCGACTGCCGCTCGATATCCTTCGTGCCCATGAAGACCACGCACTCCATTCCGAACATGGCCGCCACGGTGGCGGCGGCAACGCCGTGCATGCCCGCACCGGTTTCGGCGATCAGCCGCGGTTTGCCCATGCGCCGGGCCAGGAGCGCCTGGCCGATGGTATTGTTGATCTTGTGGGAGCCCGTGTGGTTGAGATCCTCCCGCTTGAGGTATATGCGGGCGCCTCCCATTTTCTCCGACAAGCGGCGGGCATGATACAGGGGCGAAGGCCGGCCCGCATAGTCCTCCAGGTAGCCGCGCAGCTCTTTCCAAAAGTCCGGGTCGCTGCGAGCCTCTTCAAAAACGGCGGTTAATTCCCGCAGGGGAGCGATCAGGGTTTCGGGAACGAATTGGCCGCCGTATTTGCCGTAATACCCGGTTCTGCCAACTTTCTGTTCAGCTTGCGCTCGCATGCTTGCCCATGGAAAGAGTGGATAAACGCTCGGAACTCCGCAGAGCCCTGAAGAAAGCTTCGACTTTCGCGGAGTCCTTTTTGCCCGGGCTGGATTCCAGGGACGACAGCACATCTACCGCTGCCGGCCGGGCGGCCGCCACGGCCTCGGCCACGTTGTGCGCCCCCAGCCCACCGGCGAGGATCACCTGCTTGACTTCCGCGGCTTTGCGGGCCCAGGTCCAATCAAAGGTTCTCCCCGTTCCTCCCGGTATGCCCGAGTCGTACGTATCCAGCAGAACACAGGAATCCGGCTCGCCGACCACATGGGTCAGATCGGATTGCTCCCGCAGGCGGAAGGCCCGGTAGGCCGGACGCACCAGCGCGCGGATCGTCTCATACGGCTCGTTTCCATGAAGCTGAATCCGGTCCAGCCGGCACTCCGTGGCGATCTGGTTCATGCGGTCGAGCTTCTCGTTGACGAATACCCCCACTGCGACCACGTATGGCGGGAGATCACGAATGATCGCCGCCGCCTTTTCGGGCGCCACCGACCGTGGGCTGGGAGCGTAGAAGATGAATCCCAGCATGTGTGCGCCCATTTCGGCGGCCAGCCGGGCGTCTTCCAGCCGCGTATTGCCGCAGACCTTGACCGGAACCGTCATGAGGCGGCTTCGGACAGGGTTTCCCCGCGCAGGGAAAAGAGCATCCGCGCCGGGTGTGGGGCGGTCATCAACGCTTCGCCCACGAGAAAGCCGTCCACGCCGGCGGCCATCATGCGCACCACGGTCTCGCGATCGTGAATCCCGGATTCGGCGATCAGCACCTGATCATCACCACAATGGGGCAATAGGCGCATGGTGCGTCCGGTATCGACGGTGAACGTGCGCAAGTCGCGGTTGTTCACTCCGATCACCCTGGCCCCGCCGCGATTGGCCCGCTCCATCTCATCTGGGTCGAAAACTTCCACCAGGGTCTCCAGGCCGATTTCCCGTGCAAGCCCGATCATTTCCTCCAATTTCCCGCCTGGTAAGGCCGAGCCAATGAGCAAGGCTGCATCGGCCCCGACAGCCCGGGCGTAATATACTTGGTAGGGTTCGATCAGGAAA
>JACZRV010000194.1 GCA_022574555.1 SAR324 cluster bacterium | reverse complement strand
CCGCGGCCGGATACCCCGAAGATGGCGTCCACGCCATGAAGCAGGCATTCCTGCTCAATCCCATACCCGCGGATTGGTATTACAACGACCTTGGATTAGCCCTTTACTACAGTGGCCGCTACGAGGAGGCGGCCTCAAATCTCGAAGAGGCCGTCAAGCGGATGCCGGGTTGGCCGCTGCCTCATTACGTTCTGATTGGCACGTACATGGCACTGGGCAGGATCGGCGAAGCCCGCAATTTGGGATCCGAGTTTCTGAAAAAGTTTCCGAATTTTTCGCTCGATAGAGATTACGAAACGTGGCCAATGAAGGACAGGGAAGCATGGGATATGTTCTATGCCCGCCTAAAGGAAGCAGGGCTGAAGTAGGCCGACCCCACCCCGCCCTTCGGCACCACCGCGAAGTCGCGCGGTGCTCCCCTCCCCGCTAAGCGGAGAGGGGGAAGATTGAAGATATCTACAAAGCCGGCCTGGAGATTTTCCGCCAAGCCGGGCTCAAGTGAAGCGCGCTGATTAATATTTCCCCCAGCACTCATATCCTCGAAAACCCATGAACCTGTTTGCCCCTCCTGAAGTGATCCGGACCGAGGTCTTCGCCCGCGTGCCGGACCATCTGCGCCGCCCGCGCCGCACGGAATGGTCCGATGTGATCCTGGGCGGCCGCGAGGTGGACTGCTTCCTGGAAGGACCCTCATTCGACAAGGCCGGCAATCTGTACGTGGTGGACATTCCTTACGGGCGCATCTTCCGCATCTCGCCCCAGGGGGAGTTCGATGTGGTGGCCGAGTACGACGGCCAGCCCAACGGGTTGAAGATCCGCGACGACGGCCAGATCTTCGTCGCGGATCACAAGAACGGCGTCATGCACCTGGACCCGGCCAGCGGCGCGGTGACGCCCCATTTCACGCGCCGCCGGCTGGAACCCTTCAAGGGCTGCAACGACCTGGTCTTCGCCAGCAACGGCGACATCTACTTCACCGACCAGGGACAGACCGGCTTGCAGGACCCCTCCGGCCGGGTCTACCGGCTCACCCCCAACGGGCATTTGGACGCGGTGCTGGAGGGCATCCCCAGCCCCAACGGTCTGGTCTTCAGCCCCGACGAGCGCATCCTCTATCTGGCGGTGACCCGGGACAATGCGGTGTGGCGGCTGCCCATGATGCCCGACGGTGGCTTCGCGCGGGTGGGGGTTTTCATCCAGTTGTCCGGTGGATTGGCCGGTCCCGACGGTCTGGCCATGGACCAGGAGGGCAACCTGGCCGTGGCCCATGCCGGACTGGGCGTGGTCTGGCTCTTCTCCCGGCTGGGCGAACCCATCTACCGCATTCAGTCCAGCGAAGGGCTCTACACCACCAACCTGGCCTATGGCGGTGCGGAGGGCAAACACGTCTTCATCACCGAGTCGGACTCCGGCACCATCCTCCGCGCCGAGCTTCAGGTGCCTGGACGTGCGATGTTTTCCCACATGTAAAGCGCAAATCTCTTACGCCACCGCAGCCTTGACCGCCTTGACTTTGCGCGGCGCGGTTGTTCAGGTGAATGCGTTGGATTCTCCCGGAATAACAGCCGCCTCGAAAGCCCAGACCATGGAACCGCCCGCCGTCGAACGCAAGCTCACCGCCATCCTGAGCGCGGACGTGGCCGGATACTCCCGGCTGATGGGGGATGACGAGGCGGCCACGGTCGAGACCCTCACCACCTACCGAAAAGTCTTCGCCGAATGCATTGATCGCCACCGGGGACGCGTGGTTAACGCCCCGGGCGACGCAATTCTGGCCGAGTTCGGCAGTGTCGTGGACGCAGTGGCTTGCGCTGTAGAAATCCAGCGCGAACTGGCCGAGCGAAACCAGGAGTTGCCCTCGGAGCGCATGATGCGGTTCCGGATCGGCGTCAACCTGGGCGACGTGGTCGTGCGGGAGGGTGCCATCTATGGCGACGGGGTGAACATTGCTGCGAGGCTGGAATCGCTGGCGGAGCCGGGCGGGATCACCCTTTCCGGCAGCGCCTTCGACCAGGTGGAAAACAAGCTGCCCCTCGCTTACGTGTACTTGGGCAAGAAGGAGGTCAAAAACATCTCCAAGCCCTTGCGCACCTACCGCATCCTTTCCAAACCTGGATCCGTCGCTCATCGAATGTCGCAGGCCCGGCGGGGAATAGGAGGCACATGGCGCGCCGTGCTCCTGGTCTCGATGGCCCTCGCCATCGTGGTGGGGCTGATGGCCGGGGCTTGGGTTGTCTTTTTCCGCATTGGCGCCGAACCGGGCCTAAGTCACCGTGATAGGGGATCGCCGTTATCGGAAAAGCCTTCTATCGCGGTGCTTCCATTTACCAATACGAGTGGCGATCCCGATCAGGATTTCTTCAGTGACGGGATCACCGACGATATCATCGCGCACCTGGCCGTCCTGAGGGGCCTCAAGGTCATCGCAAGGGATTCGACCTTCAAATACAAGGGCCTGTCGCCCGATGCGCGGCAGGTAAGCCGCGAACTGGGCGTGCGTTTTGTCCTTGAGGGTGGCGTGGGCAGCGCCGGGGACCGGGTGAGGATTGATGCACGACTCATCGATTCTTCCACGGGCGAACAACTTTGGGCCGAGCGCTTCGTCCGGTCGGCAGGAGAAATCTTTACCGTTCAGGAAGATATCACGCGAGCCATCGTTGCAGAGTTGGGCGTCAATATCCCCGAAAACAGGCAGATGCGGGACCCGGGCCACGCCGCCGCCGGCCCCGAGGCTTATTCCCTGCTGTTGCGGGGTCGGCAGGAACAATGGAAACGCAACAAAGGAGCCATGGCCCGCGCCCGTGTACACTACGAGGCGGCTCTGCAATTGGCCCCCCGGTACGCAGCCGCCAAGGTCCAGTTGGGATGGTTGCACTACACCGACGCCGTGGAGGGTTGGTCCAGCAACTATTGGGGCTCCCTGAATCGGGCTTTGGAATTGGGGAAAGAGGCGATCGCACTGGACAGCCGTAGGGGCATCGCCCACACACTGGTGGGATATGTGTTGCTCACCAGGGACGGTAACGCCGGCCGTGCGATCGAATATTGCGAAAGGGGCCTCTCTCTGGCCCCCAACAACGGGCACGTGGTCATGGTGTGCGCGTCGATCCACAGTTGGACCGATGGCGGCTCCAGGGCATTGGAGTTGGCCAGACACGGAATGCAGATCAACCCCGTACCGCCGGCTTGGTATTTCAATGCCTTGGGGATGGCATTGTGGCGCAACGGACAAAATGCCGAAGCGGTTCCCGTGCTGGAAAAATGCCGTGCCATGAAGCCCAACGACATCTGGTGCCCGGCCAACCTGATCGTCGCGTATGCGAAATTGGGCGATCGCGAAAAGGCCGCAGCGAGCGCCGAGGCTTTGCGCCGCATCAACCCGCAAGTGACCAGTAATTTCTTCACCATCGGGTTTCAGGATTCTGTTTTGAGCAAGGAATTGGCCGATATCTTCAGGCAGGTGGGGATATCGCCGGAGATGGAGTAACGGATTTTCGGCTTGCCCGTGTATCTACGTTCGGATATACTTGGCGAAAATAAATCGAGTGATAAAGATGATCGTGAAATTGGCGAAGTGGGGAAACAGTGCGGCTATTCGTTTGCCAAAGTCGGTCATTGAGCAAGCGAAGATCGATTTCGGTGACAGCCTGGAAATCTCGGTGGGTGAAGCGGGCCAGATCGTATTAAATCCCGAGCGGCCGCGATACACCCTCGATCAACTGCTGGGGGCCGTGACGACGAAAAATCGCCACGCGGCAGCCGATTGGGGAAGGCGCACCGGTAAGGAAGCCCAGTAAGGAAGCCCAGTAAGGAAGCATGGTAAGAGCCTATGTCCCCGACCGGGGAGATTTGATTTGGCTCCAATTCGATCCGCAGGCCGGTAGAGAACAGGCGCGCCACCGTCCCGCCTTGGTGCTGTCTCCAGCCCGGTACAACAGATTCGGCCTGGCGATCGTTTGCCCCATCACAAGCCGGGCGAAGGGGTATCCCTGGGAAGTATCCCTACCCGATGGCCTCGCCGTGTCCGGCGTCGTTCTTTCCGATCAACTCAAATCTGTGGATTGGAGCGCCCGTAAAGCTCAATTGAAAGCCAAGGCCCCTTCGGCCGTATTGGATGACGTTCTGGCCAAGATCGCCCCGCTGCTGGCCTTGTAATGGATTGGCGGACGCAGCAATGGGAGAATCCGCACCTGGGCATCCCCCATCTCCCGCTGGAGTCTGCTCACTCGGGAAAGCTGAGTTTGCCGAAACCATAGCCCAGGGGATCCGTGGCTACGGTGCGGCGGGGGAAGCCGTGTCCGGCAAGGGTTTCGTTAGCCAGTACGGCGAAGAGTACGGCCTCCTTGGCGTCGGGAGGCACGCCCAGGATTTTTCCTTCCAGAAACACCGCTCCGCGCAGAAGCTCACGAATCCATTGCGTCAGCACGGGGTTGTGGGCCCCGCCGCCGGTCAGGATCACCTCGGTGCTGGAAAGTTCGGGCACCTCACGGCGGATGGCCTGGGCCAGGGTCTCGGCGGTGAGGCGGGTGAGGGTGGCGATGATGTTCTGCCCCGCCGGTTCCACGCCACCCAGGGCGGTCAACGCCTCGTCCAGATATCCCGCGCCGAAGGTTTCCGGGCCGGTGGATTTGGGTGCGGGCGTGGCGAAATAGGGATGGGACATGAGCGCGCGCAATAACGTGCGGTGCACGACACCCGCTTCGGCCAGATGCCCATCGCGGTCAAACCCGTCAGGCCGATCCGGAAACCAGCGCCGCACGGCCAGGTCGATGAGGGTATTGCCGGGGCCGCTGTCCGCGCTCACCCAGTGCGCCGCGTCAGCGTCAGGCGGCAACCAGGTAAAGTTGGCGATGCCGCCGATGTTGACCAGTACACGCGAGCGGCCGGGCTCGGCGTAGAGCAGCGCCTCGGCATAGGGAGCCAGGGGCGCCCCCTGACCCCCAAGGGCGATTTCCTTTTGCCGGAAGTCGGACAGGGTGAGTATGCCGGTACGGACAGCCAGCCGGTCGCCGTCGCCGATTTGCAGGGTGGCATGGGCATCGTTGTGGCCCGGGTCTCCCGTACCATCCGCCGGCGCGTGGTAGACCGTTTGCCCATGGGAGGCCAGACAATCGACCTCCCCGGCTCGCCGGCCCCAGCGCTGCAGGGCATCCAGCACCGCCCGTGCGTGCAGTTCGGCCAGCCAGCCGTTGAGCCGGGTCAGCGCGGCCAGCGATACTTGCTCCCGGAAAACCACTTCGCGCAGCCTTTCTTTCTCGCCTTCGGTATAGGGGCGGGTCTCGAAGGCCAGCACTGCGGCGCCGGTCTGGGCACCGTGCCCCCGAATGCGGCAAAGGGCCAGGTCGAGCCCGTCCAGGGATGTGCCCGACATCAGCCCCAGGATCGTGCGCTCCCCCTTGACCGCCACCTCGGCGAGGCGCCCGATGCGCGCCGGAATGAAGGTCTTATCCTTGCGGGCCATGATGCGGCAGGGCTTCCAGGAGCCGGGCTTTGA
>JACZRV010000058.1 GCA_022574555.1 SAR324 cluster bacterium | reverse complement strand
GATGCCTGCGCCGGACGCACTCGCGGTGAGGCTCGTCAGCGACGCGCTGGTGGTGTTGCCGGCGGCATCGTCCGCGTCCAAATCGATTGATCCGGTACCGGTCCAAGCTGCATCGGGGTAATGGTGGCCGTATCGTTTGCATTGGTCGTGGTGGACCACGTCACCACCGGGGTGCCACCCCCAAGGGTGCCTGTCACCGTACCCGTGCCGGTATCCATGGATTCACTGAAGATGAAGACGATTTGCGAGTCTTCATCGATAGTATCGCCGCTCGACGGGTAATTGGCGCTTACCGTCGCGGCGGACGTATCCACGGAATAGGTCAAGCTCAAGGTGGTCACGGCGTTCCCGGCGATGTCGGCAGCGTCGATGGCGAGCGTCTTGCCGTTGGCTTCCGTCCATTCGGTCAGGGGGGTGAAGGTGAGGGTATCGTTCTCGTCGACAGCCAATGACCACGCGCCGCCGTCGCTCTCGGCCACCATGTCGCCGGCCAAAACGAGCGATGCCGTGTCCATCGATTCGTCGAATGTGACCACGATCGGATCGGTCACTTGGAGGTACGATCCGCTTGCGGGGGATACGCCGGCCACGGGGGAGGTGGTGTCCACCGTATAGGACAAGGTCAGGGTTTCCAGCACGTTCCCGGCCAGGTCCTCCCCATCTATCGTCAAGCCACGCTCCTCGCCTTCGGTCCATGCGGTGAGGGGGCTGATCGTGAGGGTGTCTTTGGGCACGGTGGTTTCCGACCACACGCCGCCGTCACTCTCGTCGATCAGATCGCCTTGCAACACCATCAGGCTGGTGCGCATGGAACCATCGAACGTGATCACGATCGGCGCCTCGCCGCCGATGATCGCTCCGCTCTCGGGCGATACATTGCCCACGGGATCGGTGAGGTCCACCGTATAAGTCAAAACGGCCTTGCCCAGGGCATTGCCTTTCGGGTCTTTCACGTTGAACGTCAGGGTCCTGTCGTCGCCCTCGGCCCATTGGGTGATGGGGGTGATGGTCAGCGTGTCGTTTTTGAAAGTCGCCTTGCTGAACTTGCCGCCGTCGCTCTCCCCGGCGAGGTCTCCGCGCAATCGAAGGGTGGAGGGCTTGATAGACTCGTTGAATGTGACAACAATTTTTCGAGTACCGCCGATTCGCGATCCGCTGGCAGGAAGGAGACTCAGGATGCCGGGCGGGGTGGTATCCCCACCCGTGCCCCCGCTGGTGGGCTGGGTCGTATCGCTGGCGGCGGCGCTACTTTCCCCCACCTCGCTGGGTCCGCAGGCGGATATCGCAACCCCCAGCGCCAGGGCCAGGAGCGAAATCGAGAAATAATTCGCCAGGACGCGAAAAGGGATATGCCCGCGATCGGCGTGGGTGGGTTTCATCACCTTTCCCCAGGTGGATTGGCGGAACGGAAGCGAATGCCACATTCTATGATAGACGCGGGCAGGGGTCAAGGCCATGAACCCTATCCACCCCGCCAGTCGGGTTATTGATTGAGAATCCTCACCCCCTCCATTTCATGCAGAGAGGGAGCTTTGCCGACACCGTTTCCCCATGTGTCTTGGAAAGGCATGTGTCTTGGACAGGAAGTAATGTGGGGTGAGGAATCTCACTGAGGTTCTTCTCTTTGCCCTGTACGACGGAATGGCCGTCGGGTAGTCGAGCCCGCCGCATAATATGACCCCACATCATGATTGGTTTCTCCCATGGCGCGCCTGCTCCTCATATTGATCTTGATCGTGGGGCCGCCTCCCGTCCTGGGGGCTTGGGATTTCATCGAAAGGTACCTGGCCCCCCGGGCAGATCTATTGCCGCACTGGCAGACTCACGATCCGGCGGCGGCGGAAACCATTGACCATTCGACCTGGGCGGAATTTTTGGCAGCCCACGTCTCGCGGGATAGGGATGGCGTGAACCGCGTGGCCTATGGGAATGTCTCGGACGCGGACAGGGAACGGCTCGCCGCCTACATCGCGCGTCTCACCGCGGTGCCCATCGGCCGGTTCAGCCGGGCCGTACAATTGGCCTATTGGATCAATCTCTACAATGCGCTGACCGTCGATCTCGTGCTGTCCGTTTATCCCATCGACAGCATCCTGGATATCGATATCTCGCCCGGCATACTGGCCTTCGGACCGTGGGACGCGGCGATGACCCAGGTCGAAGGCCGGCCGCTCAGCCTCAATGACATCGAGCACCGCATCCTGCGTCCCATCTGGCGCGATGCCCGCATCCATTACGCCCTCAACTGCGCCTCGGTGGGCTGCCCCAATCTGCAGCCCCGGCCCTTCACCGCGGCGAACGCGGAAGACCTGCTCGATGCGTACGCGAGGGAATTTATCAACGGCCCCCGCGGCGTGCGGATCGACAACGGCAGGCTGGTTGTTTCCAAGATCTACAACTGGTTCGCCGACGATTTTGGCGGGGACGATGCGTCGATCATCGGGCACCTGAAAGTGCATGCCCGCCCCCCCCTTGCCGAGGCGTTGGGGAAAATCGAAAAAATCCACCGCTACGAATACGACTGGGGGCTCAACGGCGGGCCGTAGCAGCAGGAGCAAGGGGAACCTGCACGCCGGCGTCCCGTCGGCAGGATCATGTGACGTCCCGGACGGTTGCCTGGTGGCCACGGCCCAATGTTATTCCAGCCCGGCTTTCCGCAGGGCATTCATGAACCGTTCAGTGTCACCCACTCTCAGCATCGGCTTCATGCGGTCGGCCCATTCCTCCAGATTGAAATTGGGTTCAATACGTAACACCTCACGCACTTCGGCCTCGGCCTCGGCGACCCGCTCCCCGGCTGCATAAATGCCCGCCAAGGTGATATGGGCTATCACCGAATCGGCGAATTTCGCGTTCGATTCCTTAAATTCCGCGATGGCCTCGTCGTATTTGCCAAGGAAGTAGTAGGCTTGGCCCAGGGCTACGTTGAACCAGAAAGGATAGATGGGAGTCAGGCTCATGGCCCGGCGAATGGTTTCTACGGAAAGCTCTAATTTACCCGCATAGCACTGCACACGCCCCAGGCGGGCCGTGGCGTCGGCGTTTTCGGGATTGAGGCCGACGGACCGTTCCATCTCGGTCAGTGCGCGCGTGTAATCGGATTTAAAGAGATAATAGTTGCCCAGCACGGAAAAGGCGTCAGCGGTGGTGTCGTCCAAGGAGATGGCTTTCGTGGCCACTTCCCGCGTCTTCTCCAAGACCGAATCGGGGTCGTCGCTCCATCCATTGACCCACTCATCCAAATAGCGCCACCCAAGGGCCGTATAAGCCTGAGCAAAGTTGGCATCCGCGTCGATGGCCTGCTTGAACAAACGTATCGCTTGCTGATTGGTTTGTGAGTTGCCGGTGCGCCTGGCAAGCGCCACACCTTTCAGGTAACGGTCGTAGGCCTCTGGACTCTGGGTCGACTTGCGCCAAACGCGCGCCTGCTCGCCCTCCAAAAGCTGCACGTGCAGGGCGGTGACGATATTGCGTGTGATCTCATCCTGCACATCGAAAATATCGTCCATCTGGCGGTCGTAGCGCTCGGCCCAGACGTGGAGACCCGATTCCACATCGATCAGCTGGGCGGTGAGCCTCAGCCGCCCGCCGGCCCGCCGCACACTGCCCTCCAATATATAGTCCACTCCCAGCTCCCGCCCCACCTGCTGCACGTTCACCGCTTGATCTTTGAAAGTGAACGCCGTGTTGCGGGCAATGACCGACAAACCGGACAGCTTGGAAAGATCAGTGATCAAATCCTCGGTCAGGCCGTCGCTGAAGTAGGTCTGTTCCGGGTCGCCGCCCATATTATCGAATGGAAGTACGACCAGGGCTGTCTTGGATGCTTTGCCTCGCGGCGTGGCCTGCCCGGCGGGTGCCGGTGCGGAAACATCCCCGTCAGGGGAATGGAGGCGCACGCGGTATACCCGCAGGGGCTCATCTATATTTTTGACCTGTTGCTCGCCGAGGTTCTCATACTGCAATGGCAGCTTCTTTTTCACCTGATCGTAGGCGCTGCTGGAGAGAACGATTCCCCCCGCATCAGCCAAGGACTCCAGCCGCGCCGCGATATTGACGCCGTCCCCGTACAGTGCACCGTCCTCGACCAGCACATCCCCCAGGTTGATTCCGATCCGAAACGCCATCCGGCGGTCGTCGGGCAACTCCGCGTTTTTCTCGGCCACCTCCTGTTGCACCTTCACGGCGCAGGCCACGCAATTGACGACACTGTCGAACTCGGCCAGGATCGAATCGCCGGGGGTGTTCACCACCCGGCCGTCGTGATCGGCAGACTGTTTTCTGAATACCTCCCGGTAGGCGGTCAGCGTATGCAGCGTGGCCTGCTCGTCCCGCCCCATCAGGCGCGAATAGCCCACGACGTCGGCCATCAGGATGGCGGAAAGGCGGCGCTTGGAGCCTTTTTGATCCATGGCCCGGATGAACATGAATGGAGAAAGATGGGTAGAACTTATCTAGTCCTTGGGCGGGATGAATTGTCAATGCGCGGTCAGGTTGATATCCATCCCGAGAGATTGGGTTTCGTTGAGAATACCGGATGCCACCGGGGGTGGAGCGCGTCACATTCAATTACGGCTCGATGTGCGGACATGAAGTCGGCGAGCGGCCGGAGTTCGCCGCATTTGAGATTCCATGATCCGCTTTAAGATTGCAGTCTCACCACGATTATGTCAGGGATGAGGGCTGTCGGATGTAAATGGACGGACAGGTGACGCTGGCGATCCCACTTGGGGGGCCATGATTTCGCCACCGGCAAATATTATCAGGAGCGTCAAGCGAGAGGAACGATCATGAAGATGCCAAAAATCTTGAGGGTTGCCATCGCCTTCGGCATTGCCGGTGTTCTGGCAATGGCCGTGAGCACATCGGCCGATGCACAACAAAAAGTTCGCTGGAAAATGCAATCCGCCTTTGGGAGCAAACTGCCCCACCTGGGTACTTCTGCGCTCCGTTTCGTGGACGATGTCAAGGTGATGTCCGGCGGCACCTTGGAGATCAAGTTTTTTGAGCCGGGGGCCTTGGTGCCGCCCCTGGAGTGCTTCGATTCCGTTTCGAAGGGGGCCATCGACTCATGCTGGACCACCCCGGGCTACCACGTGGGCAAGTACCCGGCCATGTCCTTTTTTACCACGGTACCGTTCGGCCCCCCGATCGGAGAGTTTACCGCGTGGTTGTGGTTCGGCGGTGGGGATGAACTGAAACAGGAAATTTACGCGAAACACAACTTGTACTCGATCAACGCCTTTGCCATCGGGCCGGAGACCTCGGGCTGGTTTCGGGAAGAGATCACCTCACTGGACCAGCTCAAGGGGATGAAGATGCGCTTCTTCGGCCTGGGGGCCAAGGTGATGCAGAAGATGGGCATGTCGACCCAGTTGCTGGCGGGGGCCGATATTTATCCCGCGTTGGAGCGCGGCGTGATTGACGCCACGGAATTCTCCATGCCCACCATCGACATCGCCCTGGGATTCTACCAGATTGCCAAGTACAATTACTTTCCCGGCTGGCACCAGCAGTCCTCCATCAGCGAATTCCTGATGAACAAGGAGAAATGGGAAGCGCTCTCGGAGCAGCACCAGCGCATCATCCGGGTCGCACTGGGCCATCAGGTCATGTACACCTATGCCGAAAGCGAGGCCATGAATTTCGGCGCCATGGAAAAAATGTCGACCGAATTCGGCGTGCACATCAAACGCTGGCCCGATTCCACCCTCAAGCTCTTTGAACAAGCGTGGGTCGAGGTGGTGCAGGAGGAATCGGCCAAGGATCCCCTGTTTAAAAAGGTTGGCGACCATTACTTCGCTTTTCGCGAGAAGTATAAGGTCTGGAGAGACGCCCAGGCGATGAAACCCACCTATCTGGAATAGCGTGGGCAGCCCCGCAATCAGAATGGTATCCAGACCAGGGCCGGGAGACGCGCTCGCGTCACGAGGCGTGACCGCTAATCCAAACGAATGGTAGATGGCATGAAAAATAATGGTTCTCTCTATACCAGATTGAACAGTAGAACGTGGCTTTTGGTGACGCTGCCCCTGGCCGTCGTCGTTCTCATGCCCATCGTCGCGGTCAGCGTATGGGACATCGGGGAAATTCTCGATTTCGTCGTTGAGTATCTGCCCATTTTCATGTTCGTTACCTTGGCGATTCTGCTCTTCACGGGCTATCCAGTGGCATTCGTATTGGGCGGAGTCGCGCTTCTGTACGGTCTCATCGGTATCTTTTTCGGCGTCTTCAGCGCGATCGAGTTTTTCAATTTCGTGCCCCGCATTTGGGGTCAAGCAGCGGAAAACCTGGTGCTGGTGGCCGTGCCCACGTTTGTCTTCATGGGCGTGATGATGGAGCGCAGCGGGATCGCCGAAGATCTGCTTTATGCGGTACAGGTGCTGTTGCGCCGGGTGGCGGGGTCACTGGCCCTGGCCGTGACCATTATGGGCACCATTCTGGCGGCGATGACGGGGATCATCGGGGCTTCGGTGACCATGATGACCGCGATGGCCTTGCCCACGATGCTCCGGCAGGGGTACAGTCACGAGTTGGCGACCGGCTGTATCGCTGCCTCGGGTACCCTGGGAATTCTAATTCCGCCC
The DNA here is from genome assembly GCA_022574555.1 of SAR324 cluster bacterium. GTDB lineage: Bacteria > SAR324 > SAR324 > SAR324 > JACQKK01 > JACZRV01. The sequence goes on along the minus strand of JACZRV010000058.1, from coordinate 17,680 downwards.
AGCATCATGCTGATCATCATGGCGGATTTGCTCTCCATTCCGGTGGGCAGCTTGTTCATGGCGGCTCTGGGCCCCGGCATATTTCTCGCCATTTTATACCTGACTTACATTGCGTTGATTTCCGCCCTAAAACCCTCGGTTGCGCCACCATTGCCTCCCGAACTGCTGAACGTTCCCGCCCGTGAGCTCCCGCCACTGCTGTTTAAAAGCTTCCTCCCCCCTGCCTTCCTGCTGGCCCTGGTCAAGTGTTCCATTCTATTCGGCTGGGCCACACCGAGCGAGGCAGGAGCCGTGGGGGCCTTCGGGGCGTTTTTACTCGCCGTAGCGAACCGCCGGCTGAACTGGGAAATCCTGAAAGGGGTAAACTATTCCGCCGCCCAGACGATCGGGATGATCTTCTTCATCGTGATGTGCGCCACGTGTTTCGCCTACGTCTTTCGTTCGCTTGGCGGCGACGATGTCGTTTCGGGCCTGATCCTCAACGCCGGTTTTGGTTCCTGGGGACTGCTGATTCTTATTCTGACGATAGTCTTCCTCTTGGGATTTTTTCTGGACTGGATCGAAATCACCCTGATCATTCTGCCCATATTTGCACCGTTCGTGGCCGGCTTCGACTTCGGCGATCATGTCCCCGATGTGGGATTGCAAGGAAAAGAGGTGACCTTTTGGTTCACCGTCCTGATTGCCGTAAATCTTCAGACGTCCTTCCTCACGCCTCCGTTTGGGTTTGCGTTGTTTTACATGAAGGGTATCGCGCCGGAAGAGGTTAAAATTACCAGCATCTATCGCGGAATCATCCCCTTTGTGATGCTTCAGCTTGTGGGTCTCGTGATGGTAATCATATTTCCGCAACTGGCCCTGTGGCTGCCCGGATATGTCTATGGTTGATTATTCGAGGCCGCCCCCGCAACGATTCGGGATTTCCACTGGGAAAGCCTGCAAGACATCCTGTGGCCCGGCGATAAGATCAATCGAGTGAATTGCAGAAGGAAAGTTCAATGCCTGTAGACATGTTGCTCCGCGTAAGCGCTTCGCTCAGAAGGTTCAACGAGTTGGTCGGCAGGTGGGGTTCTCTTTTCATATTGCCCCTGGTGGGGGTCACCATTTGGGACGTCGCCGTGCGTAAGCTTGGCGGGATCCAATATTGGCTGATCACGAATTTGGGCCCCGCATTCGAATCCACCATCATTCAGGAGTTGGAGTGGCACTTCCACACGGCCCTGTTCACCCTCGTCCTGGGGTACGGCTACGTCACCAACCGTCACGTGAGAGTGGACCTGATTCGCGAGAAACTTTCGCTTCGCAAACAGGCTTGGATCGAACTCCTGGGCTGCACCTTCTTTTTGATTCCCTTTTGCGCGGTGGTCGGCTATTTCGCCTTCATTTTCGCTTACGACTCATTTGTTATCGGCGAGATATCGGCATCCACCGTGGGCTTGCCGCACCGTTGGATCATCAAATCGGTATTGGTTTTTGGCCTCATCGTAGCCGGACTATCCGGCCTCGCCGTATGGATTCAATCAGTGCTGGTCATATTCGGACCGCAGGATTTGAGATTTGATTTGATGACCCTGAAATGGCCGGACGACAAGAGCAGTCGAAGAATAAAATTGGAGCCGGCGACCAACGAGAAGTAAATCCGAACGGGTAGTTAAACGACAGGCGCGGTCCCGAATCCATCGTTGCGATCCGAGGCGTTATTAATAATATCCGCGATCCCGCAATCCCGCTTCGCGGATTACGAAGGCATAAGTTGGCAGCTGATACGAAGGGGTTGGCTCTCCGAGCGATGAATTGGTATGAACTCGTAAAAAGGTACGTGTGGGACGACAATGCCACACCCTTTTTTATCGGTGTCGGCAAACTCAACGCTTACCAAGCCAGGAAGGAGCTATTCGTCTATGTACTCTTCCTGGGCAACCTGTTCGCGATCATATCGATATATATTCTGGCCGAAGCAGGCAAACGGCCGGACTTCCTGGCTATCGTAAAGGCGATTTACGCACTTTCCGTGCTCGGCGGCGCGGTCGCATTCGGCGTAACGAAGCATCCGAAAATTGCGTTATTTTGCGCGTCGGCGCCGGTAGTCGTATTGATCGAAATTAGCGGATTCGGTTCGTATCCCGATCTGGGCACCATCGACAGATATCTGATCATCGGTCTTACCTGCGTCTGGTTGTTTTATGCAATCCGGGAAATCGCTATTTCCCGTGCCTTGCCCCACATGCCCGACGCCGGCGATGACCGCTCCACCCACACCCGCTGATCCTGCGTCCCGTCTTCCGCCTGGGCGGTCACCGGTGCATCGCGAAACTTTCGCCTCCGCCATCGGAATGGGGACCAAGGCATTGCAGTTTCTGGGCTTCCGGGCGTACCAGGCCATCCGCGCCGACAGGGCGTTTCGGCATCACGACGAGGCGGCTATCCGCGAGTTGGAGACGCTGAGCCACGATCAGAAATTGTTCATGACCCGGCGCGTGTATTGCGTGATGAGCTGGAAGCGCAGCTTCGGGCGGAAATTCAAACCGAACCCCAGAGCGGAGACAGTGCATGGGACGCCCTGCCACCCAGCGCTGGATGACCGCGTCGACGGGGTATGGGTCCGCGATACGACCCGGCAAGCACGGTGAGGGAGTTCCCCGATGAGGATCGTTCGTCTCACCCGGCCATGGCTGGTGTTACTGATCATGATGGCCGTGGCCGCTGCGGCAGGCGCGGGATGGGCGCTGCGCGAAGCCATGCAGCCGAAAGTCTATTTCATCAGCAACATCTCTTTCAAACGCATGGTGCGCGGGGGAGTCTCCGAAAAATTGATCGCGCGCTTGGATCCCGTCGAGGGACAATACTTCACCAGGGAAGACGATTTGATGTCGGCCCTGCGCGATCTGGTAGGATCTCGCGCATTCCAGCGGCACGAGCGCGTCATGCGGAAATCGCTGCGCTCAAAAAATTGTTGGGCCAACAGCTCTCCGCGGGCCCTCCATACCCCGAGCCCCAGCACGGAGCACCGGCTCTATGCGGCCCTGGAATCGGTGCCGGTGGCCCCGGCCAGCGCCTTGCCTCCCATTCCGACACAAGCGGCGTTCCTCCCGGATTCTGAAGGCCTGCTGGTATTGGGGAAGTTGGGCGATGTCGTGCATCTCGGGCCGGACTTCATTCCGCGGGCCCGGTTCAGGCTACCGGGGGTCTATCAGGGCGATGGGGACCAGGGCGCCCTGGGGCTGGTGTTAGACCCGGAATTCGCCCAAAACCGATTCGTTTACGTCTCCTTTGTCAGCGAATCGGAGGCCGAAAACGTCGTGCAGCGGTTCAGGTGGTCCGGCGGCGTTTCCGAGTCCCTGGACAGCCGGGTGGATATCCTGCGTACGGCCAAGGACGCCAAGAACGATTACCACGGCGTGGGCAATCTCGCGTTCGACGATCAGGGTATGCTGTTGGTGCCCATCGGTGATCCCACGAGCCACGCGCAGCGAGGGTGGCGCCTGCAAGGCCGGCTGTTGGGGATCATACCCGGCCGCGGCGCGGAAGGCGGACACAGTTCGCCCGATATCGGCCTGTGGGATACGTTGTGGGGATATGCCACCGGAAGCGTTCCCATCGCTCTGGCCAATGGTTTGCGCGCACCCTGGAGCATCACCCCTTGGCGGAACCTGGTCATCATCGGTGACGTGGGCGCCTCCAGCACGCACTCCACCGAGGAGATCAATGTCTACTCGCAGCGGGGACAGAATTTCGGGTGGGGGGCTTGCCGCGATCCGCTCATGCACCGGGAGTTCGTGCCGCCCACGATTTATTACCGGCGCAACGATGCGGCGGTTTCGGCGGACGACCCTCAAGCCGTGCGCACTCGTTCCCGCTCGGTGCTGGTGGGTCCGGTTTACGACCTGCACGGGGCTGCCGACCGGTACGACGGAGCGCTTCGCAACCGATTGCTGTACACCGATTTCTATTTGGGATTCGTGCGAGGGGCGGAGCTGGACCAGGAGGGAAATGTGAAGGACGACGTTTTTCTCACTCACTTGCCATTTGTCACCGATTTCATCGTCGCTCCCGACGGATTCGTCTACGCCGTGATTGGATTCGGCGAGCACGGAATGATGCGCCTTCAACTCCGCAAAAACTCCAACTCGTAGCGTCCCTCAATACGAGCGCGTCCCGCATCGCTGCGGCGGGCGCATCCTTACGCGGAGGGCCAGAGGACATAGATCACCGAGGCGGCCCACAGAAGAACGATGCCCATCAACTGGACATCCTTATAGAGAAGGTCCGTCGGCGACTCACCCTCCTGGTGCATCTCGACCACGTACCAGTATCGGTACAATCCCAACAGCACCAGCGGCACGGTGAACACCAGGCGCGAGCGCTCGGTAATCACGAATAGCGAATAGAACACCACGGCAGATATGCCCGCCATCTCCGCGTAGCGGTCCAGCAGCGGCAGAGTATATTGCTGAAGCACCTCCCGCGTGTTGTCGTGGGCGATCATCAGCTCCTGCCGACGCTTGATCGCCGCCAGATAGAGGGCCAGACAAAGTGTCGTCACGAACATCCACGGAGATACCACGACGTCGACGGCGAGGGCACCGGCATAGACCCGAATCACAAATCCCAGGGCGATGGCGAAGAGGTCGATCACCGGCATCTGCTTCAACTTGACGCTGTATGCGACGTTGAGTAAAACATAGGCCATGATGGCCCCTGCTACCCACGGCATGACCGTCAAGGATCCCAACAGAAGACCCCAGAGCACAATCAGCAGTATCTTGGCAGAGCGGGGCGCCATCTCGCCCGCGGCCAGGGGGCGCGACCGCTTGGTGGGATGGCGCCGATCGCGTTCCAGATCGATCAAGTCGTTCAGGACATAGCTGGCCGACGAGCCGACGCAAAATAGGACGAACGCAAAAAAGGCATACTCCACGGCGTCCCAATCGTGAAAGGCTCGGGCGAATACCATGGGAGCCAGCACGAAGGTGTTTTTCACCCACTGCTTGGGACGGAGTATTCTCAGAAAGGCCAAGGGCAAAGCCATATTTGCTCGTAATTGCCGGTGCGCCACTTTCCCTGAATATGCCCACATTTGGTGCGCCGCGCTGACACGCGGCTATTTCGGGAGCGGGCTGTTTCGAGTCCGGGCTGTTTCGGGTCCAGGCTGAGCCTGCCCGGAGCGGACATGGGTGGAAACGCCTCGCGCCGTGTGGATTCGGAACTCGCCATGGAGATCAGCGGCTGGGGGCGTTACCCCCGTATACAAGCCACCCTGCATGAAATCAACAGCGTCGAGCGGCCGCCGCAAGACCTTTCGCAAGGTCCGCCGTTGATTGCCTACGGGCTCGGGCGCAGCTACGGCGACAGCGCTCTCAATGCCCACGTATTGTCCACCAGGGGCATCGCCCGAATTATTCACTTCGATCGCGAAGCCGGTCTGCTCACCTGCGAGGCGGGATTGAGCCTGGCCGAGGCGATCCAAGAGATCTTGCCGCGGGGCTGGTTCCTGCCGGTGACCCCCGGCACCCGCTTCGTGACCATGGGCGGGGCGGTGGCCGCCGATGTGCACGGCAAAAATCACCATGGGGCGGGCTGCTTTGGCGCCCACGTGCGCGAATTGTCGCTGCTGCTCCCCAACGGCGATGTCGTGCGTTGCAGCCCGGAACAAAACAGCGCGCTCTTCCGCGCCACGTGCGGCGGCATGGGGCTGACCGGCGTGATCCTCACCGTCACATTGCAATTGCTGAAGGTGGGCAGCGCGTATATCCGCGAAACCACCTTGAAGGCCGCGCACCTGGACGAGGTGCTCGCTCAATTTGATGAGCACGCGGCAGTTCCGTACTCCGTGGCTTGGATCGATTGCCTCAGCACACGCTCAAAATTAGGCCGGGCCATCCTGTTTCTGGGCCAACACGCCGATGATGGGGAATACACCCTCCCCCGCGAAAGCGGAATCGGGATTCCCATCGAATTGCCCGGCTTCATTTTGAACCGCTACGCGGTACGGCTTTTTCAGGAGCTATACTACCGGCAATTCCGCGGCCGGCGCCGGGAGCGGCGCATACACCTGGCCCCGTTTTTCTATCCCTTGGACGCGATTCATCACTGGAACCGGATCTACGGCTCCCGGGGCTTCTTGCAATACCAGTGTGTGCTCCCCAAGTCCGGGGGTGCGGCCGGGCTGAGGAAAATTCTCACCCGCACCGCCGATGCGGCCCTCGGTTCGTTTCTGGCGGTGCTCAAGTTGTTCGGAGCGGCCAACGACAACCCCCTCTCGTTTCCCATGGAGGGCTATACGCTGGCCCTGGATTTCAAGTATCATTCCGCGTTGCTCGGGTTCCTCGACGAACTGGACCATATCGTCGCCGATTGCGGCGGTAGGGTGTACCTGGCAAAGGACGCCCGCATGAGCGCCGAAATGTTCCGCCGGGGCTACCCTCAATGGGAAAAATTTAGTGAACTTCGCGAAAGATCGGGCGCAGACCGAACTTTCCAATCGCTGCAATCCCAAAGACTCGGTTTGTAATTATGCGAATCCTTGTGCTCGGCGCCAATTCTGAAATCGGTTTCGCCATTGCCGAAACCTTTGCCCATCGAGAGAACGCCGACCTGATCCTAGCTTCGCGCGAGCAGCCAGCCCTGGAGCGAAAAGTTGAGGATCTCACGCATCGCCATAAGGTGCGGGCGGAAGCGGTGCCGTTCGATGCGACCGAGTATGGGTCTCACGCCGGTTTTTACCGTTCATTGGAACCCAAGCCCGACGGCGTGGTACTGGCTTTCGGCCATCTGGGAAACCAGATCACGGCTCAGGGAGATTTTGCCCAGGCACGGCGAATCGTCGAGACCAATTTCCTGGGCGCCGTCAGTATTCTGGAGATCGTCGCAGCCGACTTCCAGGCTCGCCGGGAAGGCTTTATCATCGGACTGAGTTCGGTGGCCGGTGAACGCGGCAGACGGAGCAATTACCTCTACGGATCGGCGAAAAGCGGACTCACAACCTACCTCGGTGGGCTGAGAAACCGCTTGGCTCCATCGGGGGTGCATGTGATCACGGTGCTTCCCGGCTTCGTCCGCACCAAGATGACCGCCGGTCTTACCATGTCACCTGCGCTCGTAAGCACACCGGATCGCATCGCCACCGATGTTTATAAGGCTTGGCGGTCGCGCCGCAACGTGATTCATACACCCTGGTTTTGGTGGGGCATCATGATGGTGATTCGCTCCATCCCCGAGCGGGTCTTCAAAAAGCTGAACCTTTAGATTCCCGGCATTGCCAATGGCAGAAACGGTGACGGGAATGGCGGGATTTGCCACGATTCGATCCGGCTGGAGCTGGTTCTCGCGGCATCCGGGATTCGTCGCCGCATTGGTGATCCTCGCGGCGTTGGCAATTCGTTTCGCTTATATCGGTGGCAAGCACACTTACAACCGGGACGAGCTCGTCGCCTACATGGCGGCGACCGCGAAACAGGGCCGGTTCGTGGAGGGCAATGCCCAATTCCCCTCGGGGCGTTGGGTACCCAACGCCATCTGGCAGGAATTTTTTCGCGTAGACGATCCCTTTGCTTTTCAGCGCATTTCCACAGGTCTGGCCCGCGACGACGTTCACCCACCGCTCTATTTCTGGTTATTGCACGCCGCGGTATTGGCGGGTGGTGTGGCACCAACCACCGGCCCCGTCCTGAATCTGGTTCTGTTTCTGGCCGCTTCGTTCCTGGTCTATCGCTTGGCTGGCCTGACTTTCCACAGGCCGCGAGATGCCCTCTTCGCGGTGTTCCTTTGGGCTTTCTGCTACGCAGGGTTGAAAATAACCCTCATCGCCCGTCCATACGAATTGCTGGGCCTTTTGGGCGTGGCGTCCACCCTGTGTCTTTTTATCATGCTGCGCCGGGGAATTACCTGGACGGCTGTGGCCACCTACACCGCCCTGCTGGGCCTGGGCTTCCTGGCCCATTACTACTTCCTGTTTCATGCCCTCGGGCTTTCCGTGGTGGCGTTCATTCACTTCACCCGGCGGAGAACCATGATGCCCCTGGTGGTTCTGGGGCTGGCCACCGTGGCGGCTATCGCAATCTTGCTCGTTGTCTTTCCAGACATTCGTGGTCAGATGGCGGCTTCTACCCGGAACGTCCCGCCCCTCACCGCGGACTATGCCTTGGAAAAAATTCTGGACATCCTCGCGTCCCCCAACGGGATGATTCCGTTGGGCAACGTTCTGTTTCTTGTCATTCCTGTTTTGCTATTTCTGTTGGCCAGGGAGTTATGGCCGGAGTTGGCGCGTGGCCCCGCCTCGCGACAATCCGAAGTCACGACGCCCATCCCGTTTGGCGCTTACACGGCGGTAGTCTTGACGACGGAGTGGGGTGCCATCTCGGTGGCCTATTTTCTCGGCACTGTGCCCGATCACGCCATCGGAGAACGACACCTTGCCGCTGCATGGCCTTTGCTGGCCATCGTTCTGGTCTGGCTGTTTGCCCGGAAATTCCGCTGGGAGGGCCGCTGGCTGCAAATTGTCGTAGGGCTGGCTATCGCCGTGATCGTCGTGCGCGCGTTCACCGTTTCCAATAAGGGCGTGCAGGTGCATGCCGCCGTGCAACGCTACGACGTCGTTCTTGCCGACTTCGTGGACCGAAAATATTTCCCCAATATTTTTCTTAACATACCGGCGCAAACCTGGATTTTCGCCGCCCGGCCGGGGCAACTACTGGCCACGCCGGAACCATGGCTGGAAGAATTGCGTGGACATGATCGCGGGCTGTATGTCAGTTGGGGGCGGAGAGGCAGCAAGATGCAGCGGCGGAAAATCCTGGAAATATTGCGCCGGGAATTTCGCGTGACCCGCATCGCCACGGAACGCTTCGATTACTTCGATATCACGAGCAAGGGCGAAAAGTAGTCTTCGGTGGGCGTGGTTGACTTTAGTGGCCAGGTGCATAGCACCTGAGCGCCCTGGGATGTACGGGCAGATTGAGACAGGCCGTTCAAATCAAGCCCGCCGCGGCGGCGACGCAGGATGGTGAACGACGCCGTACATGGCGGGTTTCAATCGGCCGGGTATCGTGGCTCGCAGGGGATACCCGCGCCACGGAGCCATCATCAGGCCCGGATTTCACACGTTGATTATTGGAGGCGAGCGATTCGGATGAGTTGGCAAAAGGACGTCACGGAAATCGAAAATCGCCGTGGACTGGCCAAGGCGCAGGGCGGGGAGGAATCCGTTGCCCGCCACCATGCCAAGGGCCGCAGGACCATCCGCGAGCGAATCGATGAACTCCTGGATGCGGAAAGCTTCCGCGAGACGGGCCCCATCGCCGGTGCGAGCGAATTGAATGAGGACGGGACATTACAATCCTTCACACCTGGGAATTTCGTCCTCGGTACCGGCAGGATCGGCGGCCGGCCCTGCGTGGCCGGCGGGGAGGATTTCACCCTCCGGGGCGGCTCACCCAATGTGGCCGGGCTTCGCAAGAGCATATACGCCGAGGAGATGGCGTGTCACCTGCGAATACCCCTGGTGCGTCTGCACGAGGGCGGCGGCGGCAGCGTGACTGGTGCCAAGGGAAAGGACGGCGGCGGCCCTGCGGGCGATCCGGTTTTTGCGGCCCCCAGGTTCGCCATCGTCGCGCGGGCGCTGGGCATGGTTCCGGTCGCGGCGGCGGCTCTGGGGCCGGTGGCGGGGCTGCCGGCATCGCGGCTCGTCGCCGCCCATTTTTCGGTGATGGTGCGCGGCACGGCGCAGGTGCTCACGGCCGGGCCGGCAGTGGTGGAACGCGCCCTGGGCGAGCAACGCACCAAGGAGGAACTTGGCGGCGCGGAAATACACGCCAAGAGTGGCGTTGTCGACAACGTCGCCGACAGCGAGCCGGAGGCCCTTTCCCAGATCCGTGCGTTTCTCGGCTACCTCCCCGCCAACGTCTGGGAATCGGCCCCCGTGATCGAATGCGCCGACGACCGCAACCGCAGCGACGATGAATTGCTCTCCATCGTCCCGCGGGAACGGCGGCATGTTTACGACATGCGGGCCTTGCTGCACCACGTCCTGGACCGGGACAGCTTTTTCGAGATGGGCCGCCGCTACGGCCCGGGCCTGATCGTCGGCCTGGCCCGCCTGAATGGACGCGTGGCGGGAATCATGGCCAACGATTGCCGCTTTTATGCGGGAGCCATGACCGCCGCCGCAGCGCAAAAGGTGCGCCGCTTCATCGAGATGTGCGAAACGTTCCACCTGCCCATCGTCAATTTCGTCGACGAGCCGGGCTTCATGATCGGGCTGGAAGCCGAACAAGCAGCCACGATACGGTACGGTACGGCGGCTGTGCTGACCGCCGCGCAATGTTCGGTGCCTTGGGCTTCCATCATCGTGCGCAAAGTCTTCGGCGTGGCCGGCGCGGCCCACTTCGGGCCCAATGCTTATGTCCTTTCCTGGCCCTCCGCCGAAACGGGCGCCCTGCCCATCGAAGGCGGTGTCGCCGTGGCGTTCGGCCGCGAGATCGCCGAGTCGGACGACCCACAGGCGACGCGCCTAGATCTGGAGAAAGAGCTAGCGGGCCATCAATCGCCTTTTCCCCGAGCCGAATCCTTTGCGGTGCACGACCTCATCGATCCGCGGGAAACCCGGCCCGCCCTGTGCGACTGGATGGAGCTGATCGAACCGTTGCTATCGACGTTGAAGGGGCCGCGCACATTTACATACAAACCCTGAGGATATCGCGTTTCAACACCGAGGATGGTCATATCGTCTTTCTCACCCGGCCTCGCAGTGCTCCCCACCCCGCCCTGCGGCACCGCTGCGAAGTCTCGCGGCGCTCCCCACCCCATTTCATGGAGAGGAGAAACGGCGGAGAATTGCCCCTAGCCGTGGAATTGCGATTCGCCGGACCGGATCATCGACCCTCTCTCTTCGTGGCCGGTGGTGCTCAGGGATAATGGAAAAAGGGCTGAAATCGGCCTCCGGTTGCGGTCTCATCTCCGGTGCCTCGCTGTGTTTATCGAACTCGATGACGTTGGGTCTTGCTGAAACGAGCCGGTGGACTCACCAATTTTCTTGCGACGGACGCACGTCTACCTCGAATGACCAGGCCGAGCGCGGTTGCTGTGACAGGAAGTGCGCGGTCGTCGCGATGTCATCGGGATTCAGCGTCTCGGGTGCTTCAACGTTGGCATTGGAATCCAACGACTTGATGCCTCCATCGATGATGATCAGCGAAACGTGAATTCCGCTGGGCCATAGGTGCCGCGCCATTGCTTGGGCCAGACTGCGCTGGGCTGCTTTCGCCGGCGCAAAAGCAGTGGTGAACGGCTTGCCGCGCAGAGACGCGGTGGCGCCGATGATAATGATGGAGCCGGCTTTTTTCTTTTTCATCGATGGGATGACCTGCTTGGAAACGAGGAACGCACCCATCGTGTTAATGCGCCATGACTGCTCGAAGTCCTGGGCACTCAATTCTTCTATATTGGCCCACACGCCGGAGCCGGCGTTGTAGACGAGCACATCGACCTCTCCCATATCGGCGCGAACAGCCGCGAAGGCAGCCTCGACCGCCGAGGGATCGGTGACATCGCACGCGTAGGCCTTTGCCGATGCAAGTTCGGCTGCGAGTTTGCCGGAGTAATCGGTCTTGCGTGACAGAAGCGCGACCGCGTAGCCCTCCGAGGCGAACCGCCGCGCAAATGAGGCGCCGTTCATAGGCCCGATTCCTACGACGGCACAAACAGGTTTCGGCATTGGGGGCTCCTTTTCCGGTGATCGAATTAGGACAGCATCTGCTGCCAGTCCTGAATCTTAGTCTAGTCCTGGAAAGACATCCAGCCCACCTCCGCGTAATCTCGGCGAAGCCCCGCAAGGTCCGCGCTGTACCCAACTCGATTCTGCGGAAAGCGCTTGACGGAAGCGGCCGGCCCGTTTTGCTTGTGCACCGCTTCCGTAGTAAAAGAATTCACTTCGCAAACCGATGGCGACTGAACGGTTCATCCGATCGGATGCACTCATTATTTTACCGTGAGCGAAAAATGACCCGAAAATTCGACGCGATCATCATCGGCACGGGCCAATCGGGCCCGGCCCTCGCCAACCGGATGAATCAGCAGGGTTGGCAGGTGGCCGTGTTGGAACGCCACCTTTTCGGGGGAACCTGCGTGAATGTGGGCTGCATTCCCACCAAAACCCTCGTTGCCAGCGCCCGTGCGGCCCACATGGCGCGGCGTGGGGCGGAGTTCGGCGTGGTCATCGATTCGGCGGTCCGCGTGGACATGAAACGTGTGAAGGCACGCAAGGACGAGATCGCGGGACAGTCCAACCGGGGCGTGACCAATTGGCTCAACGGCATGGAGAACGCCACCGTGATCCAGGGCCATGGCCGCCTCACCGGGCCCAACACCGTCGAGGTCAACGGGGAGACGCTCGAGTCCGGGCGAATCATCATCAACGTGGGTGCGCGGGCGGCGATCCCACCCTTACCGGGCATCGACAGCGTCCCCTACTTCACCAATTCCGGCATGATGGAAGTGGATTTCCTCCCGGAGCATCTGGTCATCGTCGGTGGATCTTATATCGGCCTGGAGTTCAGCCAGATTTACCGCCGCTTCGGGAGCGAGGTCACGGTGGTCGAGAGGAAGGAGCGCGTCGTGTCGCGCGAGGAGCCGGAGATTTCCGAGGCCATCAGGGAAATTCTGGAAAGCGAAGGCGTGCACTTTCGCCTCGGTGCCGAGTGTATTTCTATCTCGTCGGAAGGCGAGGGCGTAAAAGTCGGGGTAGACTGTGAGGTAGGACCGCCCGCGGTCACGGGATCGCACCTGCTCGTCGCCACCGGCAGGCGTCCCAATACCGACGACCTGGGGCTGGACAAGGCCGGTGTGGCGGTGAACGACCGGGGAATCATCCAAGTGGACGATCAGCTGCATACCAACGTGCCCGGAATTTGGGCCATCGGCGAGTGCAATGGGCGCGGCGCTTTCACCCACACGTCGTACAACGACTTCGAAATCCTAGCGGCGAATATGTTCGATAACGATCCGCGACGCGTGACCGACCGCATACCCTGCTACGCGTTGTTCATCGATCCACCCTTGGGGCGGGTGGGCATGACGGAACAAGAGGTTCGCGCCTCAGGCCGCAAGGCCCTGGTGGGCAAGCGCATGATGACCCGCGTGAGCCGGGCACGCGAGCGAAGCGAAACCCAGGGTTTCATCAAGATACTGGTGGACGCGGAAAACGATCAGATCCTGGGCGCGACCATCCTGGGGATCAACGGCGACGAAGTCGTGCACTGCCTGCTCGACATAATGTACGCCAAGGCGCCCTATACGGTGATCTCCCGCGCGGTACACATCCACCCGACCGTCTCGGAGCTGATCCCCACGGTGCTGCAGGAACTCAAACCCTTGGAGTAGTACCGCCGATTGGCCAGTAGGCCACTTGCCGATCTGATCCGGTGGTTGTTATCGTTCATGCACGTGACGAATCCGACCACCTCACCCCGGAGCGACCTATGGCTGGACCGTTGGACGGCTTCAAGATCATCGACATCTCGGCCATGCTCTCCGGCCCGTGGGCCACTGATATTCTTGGTGACCAGGGGGCCGAGGTCATCAAAGTGGAGCAGCCCGGAAGCGGGGATCATACTCGCAGGCTGCGCAACCTGAGCGGGGGCCTGGCCTCCACTTTTCTCAATATCAACCGATCCAAGCGTTCCATCACGCTGAATCTCAAATCCGATAGGGGTAAGGATGTCTTGCGAAAGCTGGTTTCCGGCGCCGACGTTTTCGTGCAGAATTTTCGGCCCGGGGTGGTCGAGCGCCTCGGCATCGGCTACGACGACCTGCGTGCGGTCAACCCCCGGCTGGTGTACGTGTCGATCAGTGGCTTCGGGGAGAAAGGGCCCTTTGCCCAGCAGCGGGTGTACGATCCCATCGTCCAGGCATTATCGGGGCTGACCACCGTGCAGGCGGGCGCGGACGATAAGCGGCCCACATTGGTGCGCACTGTCCTGCCCGACAAGTTGACCGCCATTACCGCGTCGCAGGCCATCACAGCGGCGCTGCTGGCCCGCGAGCGTATCGGCCGGGGGCAGCACGTGCGGCTTTCGATGCTGGATTCGGTGCTCGCTTTTCTCTGGGCCTCTGACATGGGCGGCCAAACCATCGTGGACAGGCCGGTGGCACCTCAGGAGGCCGCCAGCTTCATCGACCTGATCTACGAGACCCGGGACGGCTATATTACCGTCGCCGCCATGGGGGATAATGAGTGGGAGGGGCTTTGCCGCGCCGTCGGCCACCCGGAATGGCTCGACGACGAACGGTTCAAGACGCCCGCCCTGCGCGACGAGAACGTGAACGAACGCCTGGAACTCACCCAGAGTGCGCTGATGGAGAAGACGGCGGACGAGTGGTTGGCCATACTGCCCGAACACGACGTGCCGTGTGCCCCCGCGCTGACTCGCCATCAGGTGATCGAGCACCCGCAGGTTGTGGCCAGCGAGGTTCTTATCGTAAGCGATCATCCCGTGGCAGGCCGTTTGCGGCAAACACGGACGGCGGCGCGGTTCGAGGGGACACCACCCGGCCCGCCGCGAGGCGCACCCCGTCTGGGAGAGCACACCAGCGAGATCCTGCTTGAGTTGGGCTACAGCCGGGCGGCGATCGGCTCCCTGCGCGCCCAGGGTGCCATTGGCGCAGAATCCTACGACGAGCCGAATACCGAGGTGAAGGAAGCGGTGTCGTGAGCGAGTGACGGCACAATAAGGTTTGGCTCGCCGTTTATCCCCCCGCCGAATAGCCAACCGATCGGTATAATGGAAGGGGCCTACGACGGGACGTCCGGGCTTTGACGCTTCCGGAAGCGAATGTAGAAGAGAGTCGCGAGTCCCCCCAACGCCACTACCAATACGAGGGGCCACGTGTACACATTGTAGGAGGTCACGCCGACCGCAAATTCAAAGCGGGCTTGTGTTTTTTGGTCGTCGCCCACGGTCAGAATGCCCACGTACTCCCCGGGAGAGTCGAAGTTGTGCTCGAAGGACAGGGAGCCGCTGGGGTATGTGGCCGGAGGAATGTGCAGGACGATTTGCGAATTCATTCCGGAATCGGTTTCCGAACGCTTCATAATGCTCAACTCGACCGGCAATTCGCGCAATTCGCGATCCAGGTAGTCGAGCACGACGATGGTTCTACCGGTGGCGGGCATCTCCCCGCAATACGAGACCTGCGGATTATGTTCCGGCTGGTAACCCGTGAAATGAAAGCTATAAGGACCCGCGCGAAACCTGCACTCGTCCTTTTCGATTGCAGTCCCGCCATGTGCCCAACTCATCGGGGGGATCAGTATGGCTGCTCCCAATAGTATGAACCCGATGCCCCATCTTTTGGGCGCGGATAACGGAGTCAATGGATCATCCTCACAATGTAAATACCCACTCATTCCGGACGAATGACGGTCGCAGCCGGATTTTTATCCGTTCACGCTATGCTTTCTGCTCTGCTTTAGTCCAAGAATTTCGGAATGACCGGACCATACACAGATGTAATGTAGCGATTGCCCTGCGCATCGAAGAAGAAGAATAGGCCTCCCAGCCGGCTGTCGGGATCGTTCAGCAGACTGGTCAGACGCTCCGTTTCCCAAGCCGCGTCGGTCGCGTCCACGCGAATGGTTCTCGTTTCTCCAGGTGCGATGGGATCGTCATTGTCCGTGGTCAAACTGGCCGGAAACACGAGATCTTCCGGATAATCGGCATCCAAGTTGGCCCTGGCGGCGGCCACTGCTGGATTCAGGAACCTCACGTTGGCCGTGGTGAACTCGCCCAGTTGCACCGGTTCCGGGGTCTCGTTGGAGACGCGAATCACCAATCTCATCGAGCGGCCGGGCACGTCGTATTCCGCCCTTTCCAGAGAAAGAGCGACGTGATCCTTTGAAATCGGCAGTGGCTCGACCGTCGCTCTTCCGCCCTGAAGGCGAATCGTGCGCGGATACTTGTTTTCCACCCATTGATATCCGCCAATGACGAGACCGATCGTGACGACCATGAGCACGGCGGTCACGATCATATCCGTCCGGGTGATCAGGACATCCTCCCGCCCGCGCTCCTTGGCCATGTAGCGCGGCATCAGCAGCGGGCGGCGCAACCACCACAGCAGCCAAAACACCGCGATGGCGACCCAAATCAAATGCCAGATGATGACCGTTTCCACGCCCCAGGTCTCGAGGTTTTCGATATGCACGCCGGTCAATGTGGTCACCGCGAGGACAAAATCATCGGCGTCTCCCGAGATTTCCACCCAACTCCCCGGTCCGACGATCGAGCCCGCATCTTCCACGTTCAGCATCGGATGAACGTGATGCGCGCCCGGAAGCCTGGCTTTCAGGACCAGCTTGAACGTATAGTCGCGACCCAATTCCAGGCCGGTCGATTGAATCATGGGAACGCCGTTGATGTAGGACTCGATCCGCGCAAGCGTGGGACCCGGCGCAATAGGCGACAAGAACACCGTGTCAGGCGGGGGAATGACTTGGTGCCATCGTTCGCTCAGTTAATCTCGTCATTGCACCCTCGCTAATAGTTGCGCGTGACCGCGTCGTCGATTCGCGTACCCGGACGATTCGCCGGCATCAGGGCCTGCACCTCCGCCGCGGCTATGATTGCCGCGGCGCAGATGGTTGTCCGTTGCATCTATGGCGGAACCGAAGGAGTCTAGATCGGCGCGTCGCGTGTACCGTACACTTCGCGGATCAGATCCATCATGCGAAACGCAATTTGGTACAGAAGACCGCCCAGAGCCAGCACCGACCATCCGAAGACCACAAATCCCCAGTGAACGGGAGCCGAGAAGAGCTCTTCCATTATCCAAAACGCATGGCCCCACTCGTTGAATCCCAGGTTGGGAAGGATCAGGAATGGTCCGGTCACGCCTATGACAAACGGAAGAGAGATACCCTTTGCGAACAAGGGCAGCCGGGTCATGGCATAGAGAAACGCGCCGACCCCCAGGGCGATGTACACGGGGATGGTGCCATAGAACTGCACGATGTGACTGGGCGTGAATATGGTGTCGCGCACGATCGTTTGGTGCCACGCCGCATCCTGTTCGGCGAAGAAGCTGCCCGTGAAGTAGATCGCGAACACATACACGGTAATCCAAAGGGTCAGGTATATGTACCGCTTCAGTTCCAGCTCAGGCGCCAGTTCGGCCAAATTCCGGTCCCGGGTCAACCACAGGTAGGACCAAATGCCCACCGACACCAAGCCCCCGCCGATCAGATTGGCCCACAACAAATTCATCCAGTAGAGATCGAACACGGCAAGAGTCGCATCGGTGCCGGCCGACTAGGCGAACATCTGCTGATACACCCGCCAGAACGTGGCTACCACGCTGAGGATCACCACCCCTACGAGCGCGGGTTTCAAATCAAGGTACTTAAAGGTTTTCGCTTTCGACACAACCTTCGTCTCAATTTTCGTCTGAATTTTCGTCTCAATTGTTGCTTCCATCCCGTTCCACCTCAATAATAGTTGTGTGGAATTCCGGCGCCTGCCCTTTACAGATCACTTTCCGGACCAAGTCAAAGACCTCGGCCCCGATACGCCAGGATTGGTCGTGTGTGTCGCCCAAAAGGCCGACAATACCTGCCGTGAGGAGCACCTATCGATAAAGATAGTCAAGTTATATAGATTTACATCTGCGGACCAACCAAAACCAGTGTCAA
>JACZRV010000057.1 GCA_022574555.1 SAR324 cluster bacterium | reverse complement strand
CTTGATCCATTCACAATCAGCCGGCTCGGCGCGGTCGGGCGTAAGAAACGAGAGGTCGGCGACTCGGGGCGAAGCCGCGTCGTCCACGAATTCGACGACGCGATCTCCGACGCGAATCACATCGCCACCGCTTAGCAGAATTTCTTGAATCAGCTCGCCGTTGACGAACGTCTTGTTCCGGCTGTCCAGGTCCCTAGCGCGGAAGCGCCCGTCGTCCGCCACGTCGATGCGCAGATGCTCACGCGAGATCATGTCCGAGTCGAACGTCAGTTGACACGATTCCGCTCGGCCGACAAGGAACGGCTTCGCGTCGAGCACCGTGACCCGAAGCCGGCCGGCATCATCGAGATAGCGTAGAGACGGCATGACTCGGAACTATATTCGTATCCGCGCAGGGGGCAAGCACCGGGCGCGGCTGAGGTCCCGCTCTCCCGTGCCCAGCGGTGGCCGGCCGGTGCCCGGATCGAGACACGGATGGGCTAGTGGTCCGATGCACGTGAAGCGTTGTGTGCCATGCTCACGCTTGCGTGAGCATGTTTATGCGTACCAGCAGCCACATGACCACGCCAGCGTGGGCACGGCACCCCTTTATGAGCCGGTCGGATAAATCCCATCCATCAAGTCACCGGCAACGGAGCACCAGGCTGAAGACCTGACAACACTCGTTACCACCCTTCCGTTGGCGGGGTGCCCTGCTATGATGGGGGATGAATGGAACTTCGGAACGTTCCCGGCTCGTCAATCCATCCCCCACCCTTTCCCACTGAAGGGATGGAGCACACGCGCGATAATTCGGGCTCGTTGGGCTAGCTTGTGGCAAGGAGACGTCGAGTTGATCCGATTGATCCGAGACAACCGCGCCGCCATCAACGCGCTATGTTCCAAACACCACGTCGCCCGGCTTGAACTCTTCGGCTCAGCCGCGGACGGCACGTTCCAAGAGGAATCCAGCGATCTGGATTTCCTGGTTGAGTTCGGGGCGGGGCACCCGGATGGACTCTTCCACCAGTTCTTTGATTTTCAAGCGGACCTCAAGACGCTCCTGGGCCGCAAGGTGGGCCTGGTCGAGCGCTCCGCCATGAAGAACCCTTACTTCATCAAGGCGGTGAACAAAACCCGGACATTGCTCTATGCAGCCTGAAGCACTGAAACTGCTCGAAGACATCCGAGTAGCTGCCGCCTATATCCTGGACAAGACCGACGGCAAGACGCTGAGCCGATGTGATCTGTATGAACGGACAAGCCACCTGGCCGGTTACCGCTCACCGGCTACGACACCTATAGCCTGTGCGAACATCGACAAGCAACGCGAGCCCTGCGACCGAAGGGGCCAAACTCGCAGTCAGGCAGTATCACGTGAGGATTGAACGGTGTATCTACTGCTCTGACAGTTTCGATGCAGCACGTGGCGAAGGAGACCATATCATCCCGGCGGCTTTCGGAGAATTCCGAGGCGACACCCGGTTCCGAAGAATATGCCCAGCCTGCAATCAGCGAATCGGCCGGTCAGAAGAACAGCTTCTCAGGTGCGGTCTCGAAAGTCTCCTAAGGCGTCGAGCGAACCCGCGCGGACGGAGAGGAAGAAGACAGGGGAGTGGTCCGGGCAAGGCAGCGCACGGGACGCCGCCTCCGCAATTGACCATCGCCCATGATGACCACCGCGAATTAGTGATGCTTGATCCGGAAGATTCGTCCCAGGTTCTTCCGGTCGATCTGCTTGTGATCCATGACGATGCCGACAACGAGGAGTTTGTACGACTCTTTCCCGGCATGTCCTTGCTGGCCCTTCAGGAGAAAATTCGCAGCTTGAGGATCAAGCGGAAGACGACATGGCTGCACTGCGACGAATATCGATATGAAGAGTATCTGCAACTAGTCGAAAAGGCGTTGCCTGGCGGAAAACCGCAGCGCCATGCAGATACCGAGGCGGGTGTGCATCCCGTGCAGGGAACCACGAAATTCATTTTGACAGACCATTACTTCCGTGCCATCGCAAAAATCGCTTTTCATTACTACCTCGCTCACACACGTCGTTCGGTCCGAGGTGACGAGCCGGGGTTTGCCCCGATCCGAGACTTTATCATGAACGGAGGTGAAAAAGATCAGTTCTTTCACGCCTCCGGGCGGCAATTTGTACCGCCACATGGAACACTTGGACCCGGTTGCCTAACGCCGGCTAATTGGTGCCATATGCTCGTCGCAGATGAACGCGAGGAGGTCGTTGTTTCCAAGGTTCAGTTGTTCATCGGCCCTGGCGTGATTCCACTCGAACACTACGTCACTCTGGGGCCGACCGCGAGCCGAGTTGTCTGTCCTGACTTTATTTGGGGACACGCGTACCATTACGACGCAAACAACAAGTCAGCCCGATACGTAGGTAGAGTTGAAGAAATAGTTCTTACTCGAACGAAGCCGTGGCCGGTTTGAACCGAGACGCGGCAGCGAAAGCTGGGAGACGGCTGATGAATCGGCCCAGGTAGGTCGGGCTCGCGGCTTGGTGGGCTCCACCCGCCGCGACGCCCTGCGCTGCTGTAACGGCGCGCTGCTGCCGCGCCCCGCGTGAAAGCGAAACTGACAAAACTTCGGAATAGAGCGCAATCCTGATTGGGCCGCAAGTATACAGCGATCAATGCGACGCCAAAAAGGTTGCTCAACGGTTGCCCAAAATTCGGGAGAACCGGTGACAAATCGCGACAGATCGTGAAATTTCAAATTGGAAAAACTCTTTTATTTCAAACAGTTTAGGAACGATTTCATGGACTTGCGGAATTCGCCGCAATGGGCTCATAACCCAAAGGTCGGTGGTTCAAATCCACCCCCCGCTATTGAAATTAAAGGGGAAATCGGAATTCCGGTTTCCCCTTCAAACTGTTGCAAAGTGTTTTATGGGGTGGTTTAGGCACGAAAGTGTTGCAAAACTGTTCCATGAGTGTCGTGCACGCGACCTTCTCGCCATGCTCCGGAACCAGCCAAGCTAACCCAACTTCCGCACTGGTTGGGCTGAGGTAGGCCATGGGTGGGGACATGGTGTTTTTTGAGTCACTACGAAGTGTGCGGTTTGAGGGGTCCTGGGGCGGCGTAGTGGTGTCGTTGGGGAAAGAGGGCTCGGGGGATGGCGAGCCTGTCGTAGATTTCCCGGTGTTGGCCCTCGGGGGTGGTGTTGACCCAACTTCCGTACTGGTGTCGGCGGTGTTGCCGGAGAAGACCTCGTGGGCCTTGACGAATCCCTCGGCGGTGAGCACCAGCCCCACGCAGACCTGTTTGCAGTCGGTGCGCTTGTCGCGCGAGTAGCCCCGCCGGGCGTCGGAGACCCGGTAGAGCGGATCTGCGCCCAGCCGGCGGAAATCCGACCCCATCAGCTCATCCAGCGCCGTGCGGCGCACCCAGGCCGGTGTGGCGTGCTCCCACCCGCCTTCGCAAAAAGTGAGGGGCGGTCAGTTGCAATGGACGTTGATGACCCAGCGGAATGTGTGATAAAGATGCAAGATAATTTTATCCGCTGCCGGCAGAATCGATGTTGATGGCCGGTATGGTCAGATCACATCCCATTGAACCAAAATTCAGCGGAACGAAGATCACCTGCCTATCGGAAAAAGATGGTCGAGTATAAAATAACTGTTTGCCCCCACGACTGCCCGGATTCGTGCAGCGTGCGGGTGGGTCTGGAGGACGGCAATATCGTTTCCATCGCTGGCGACCCGGATCATCCCATCACCCGCGGTTTTCTCTGCGGCAAGGTCAATCGTTACCTGGAGCGGGTAAACTCGCCCCTCAGGGTACTCACGCCCCTGCGCCGCGTGGGGGCCAAGGGCGAAGGGCGCTTTGAGCCAATCACATGGGACGAGGCGCTGGACGAGATCGCCGAACGGTTCGGATCGATCATCGATGACCACGGTCCCCAGGCGATTCTACCCTACTCCTATGGCGGCACCATCGGCATGGTGCAGCGCAATTCCGGCCATCACTTCTTCCATCGATTGGGGGCCAGCCGCCTGGATCGCACCATCTGCGTCGGGTCGGCCAAGGAGGGCCAGCGGATGACCACGGGCGAGCAAATGGGGACGGACCTCGAGGAGATCGCGCGCTCGAAGCTGGTGATCCTGTGGGGGATCAACGCGGTGGCGACCCACATTCACGTCATGCCGCTGATCAAGGAGGCCAAAAAAGCGGGCGCAAAACTCCTCGTGATCGACACCTACCGCAACGCCACGGCTCGCCAGGCGGATTGGTTCATCCAGGTGCGCCCGGGTACCGACACCGCGCTCGCTCTGGGCATGATGCGCATCATGCTCGACGAAGGGCTTTACGACGAAGACTTCGTAGATAGTTATACTCATGGGGTGGAATCTTTGCGCGAGGCCGCACTGGAATATACGCCCCAGCGGGTCGCGGAAATCACCGGCGTGCCCACGGAGGATCTGGTCAAACTGGCGCGTATGTACGGAACCACCAAGGCCAGCTACATCCGTATGGGCGGCGGCGCGACCCGTCACAGCCACGGGGGCATGATGATCCGCACCATCGCCTGCCTGCCGAGCCTGACGGGTGCCTGGGAGGAGCCGGGGGGCGGGTTTCTCTGCTTCGGGCCGGCGAGATCCTGGCTCAACTCGGCACACAATGAAGCGCCGCTGCCCTCGGATCCGCCCGCGCGCACTTTGAACATGGTGCGCTTGGGTGAGATCCTGTTGGAAGTGGACAACCCGCCGGTGAAGGCGATGTACGTCTACCACGCCAATCCGGCGGTCATCGTGCCCGAGCAGGCATTGGTGCGACAGGGCTTGTCCAGGGACGACCTCTTCCTCGTGGTACACGAGCAGGTACTGACCGACACGACCGATTACGCCGATATCGTCCTGCCCGCTACGACATTTCTCGAGCACGACGAACTGCAGGCCAGCTACGCCCACAACTACATCCAGATGTCGCCCAAAGCGGTCGATCCGCCAGGCGAGGCCAAGTCGAACCTCGAAACCTTCCAACTGCTGGCCGCACGGATGGGCTTGACGGAACCCCGGTTCCGGGAAAGCTTCGACTCCATCGTGGAGGGTCTGCTGGACGGCAAGGGGGAACCGACACGCGGGCTCGACCGCGCCGCGCTGCGAGCGGGCCGCCCAGTGAGGATGGCATTACCGGAATCCCCTTGGCGGACAGGGCTGCAAACGCCGTCGGGTAAATTCGAGTTCTATTCCAGCAGTATGGAAAAAAGCGGCCAACCCCCCATGCCGGTGTTCATCCCTTCGGACGAAGGCCATTTGGACAATGAACTGAAGGCCCGCTACCCCCTGCAACTCGTCACACCGCCGGCCCAGCATTTCCTCAATTCCAGCTTCGCGGAAACGGACAGTTCGCGTCGGCTCGAAGGGATTCCCACCCTAAAGATGAATCCAACCGATGCCGATGCCCGAGGGTTGGCCGAAGGCGGAGAGTGCCGGGCTTACAACGACCGGGGCGAGTGCTTCCTCGAAGTCGAGGTCACCACCGACGTGCCCGCCGGTGTGACGGTGGCCGAGGGGCTCTGGTGGGGTAAGCATCACCGCGGGGGTCACGGCATCAATGTCCTCACCTCGGCGGAGTTGACCGACCTGGGCGGCTGCGCCCGCTTCCACGATGGCCTGATTCAGGTGGAGCCGGCCGCCGGCTGAGAGGACACCCCTGTAACGCCCTTCGATGCGGCGGGTAGGCTACGGACCGCCCGCTGCAGTCCCATTATCAAACTATCCCACCATGATCGACACACTACTGATCGCCAATAGGGGCGAGATCGCCCGGCGGGTGATGCGCACTTGCCGGGAAATGGGCATCCGCACGATCACGGTTTATTCCGATGCCGACGCCCGTCAGCCATGGGTGCGCGAAGCCGATCTGGCGATTCGGCTCGGTGCGCCACCTCCCCAGGAAAGCTATCTCAACGGCGAACTGATCCTGGCCATCGCCCAGGGCAACCGCGTCGACGCGATCCACCCGGGCTACGGCTTTCTGGCCGAAAACGCCGCGTTCGCCGCGGCATGTACCGGGCGCGGCATCCTGTTCGTCGGGGCGCCCGCGCAAGCCATTGCAGACATGGCGGACAAGGCCCGGGCCAAAAAGCTCATGGCGGCGGCCGGCGTGCCCGTCGTGCCCGGATATATGGGGGAGGATCAGAGTCTGTCCGCCTTGCAAGAACATGCCGAGGGTGTCGGCTATCCCCTGATGGTCAAAGCCGTGGCGGGCGGCGGCGGACGCGGCATCCGCATCGTGCACCGTTCCGCGGACTTCGCCGATGCGGTGACCGCGGCACGGCGGGAGGCCGAATCGGCCTTCGGCGACGGCCGCTTGATGCTGGAAAAATATCTTGCCGCGACGAGGCACGTGGAGTTCCAGGTCGTTGCGGACAACCACGGCAACACGCTCCACTTCTTCGATCGGGAATGCTCCGTCCAGCGGCGTCATCAGAAGATCATCGAGGAGGCGCCGAGCCCCGCCCTGGACGATGAACTGCGCGAGGCCATGGGCCTGGCGGCGGTACGGGCGGCGCAGGCGGTGGACTACCGGGGCGCCGGCACGGTGGAATTTCTGCTCGACGAGGGCAGAAAGTTTTACTTTCTCGAAATGAATACCCGCATCCAGGTGGAGCACCCGATCACGGAAATGATCTCGGGGGTGGACCTGGTTCGGCTCCAGATCGAGGTGGCCGAAGGTAAAATCCTGCCTTACTCCCAAGATGAACTGAAGCCGCACGGGCACGCTTTCGAGTGCCGGCTCAACGCCGAGCAGCCGCAGAAAAGTTTTCTGCCCGCCGTCGGGCGCTTGCTGCAAATGGATTTTCCTGCAGGCCCTGGCCTGCGCGTCGACTCGGGCTTCGAGGCGGGATCGGAAATCGGGCCCCACTACGATTCGTTACTGGCCAAGCTGATCGCCTGGGGCCCGACCCGTGACGAGGCGTTGCGCAAGGCCAAGGACCTGTTGGCGCGCGGATTCGTCGCCGGACTGCCGACCAATCTCGCATTTTTGCAAGCCGTGCTCGCCCACCCGGCGTTTGCGTCCGGCCATTACACCACGCGCCTGCTGGAAGATGCCGGGGACGAACTGCTCGCCCCGCCGGAAGTGTTGCAAGACCCCACCGAGCTGATCCTGGCCACGGCGGTGGTGGACGCACGCCGTGAAATGGAGCGGCACGGCCAGGCCGAGCCCTTTGGCTCTCAGTGGGCAGACACCACCGGCTCTCCGTGGACAGACACCGCCGGCTCTCCGTGGACGAACAATGGCAACGGCTCCGATTGGTTCGTGGCGCCTGGCCTGCAAACCTCGGTACAGCGATCCTATACCTGGGCCGATCAAACCCATGAAGTGGAGATTCGCCCGCGCCCGGACGGCGGAATGACCGTCATCATAGCCGGCGTCGCACACGCGATCGCCTTCGAGGACCAGGGCGGCGGTAGGGGGATACTGGATTTCAGTGAGCTGCGTCTTCCCATTCGATGGGCAACGCGCGGCAGCGAGATATGGATTTCCTTGCGAGGCGTTCAAGCCTGCGTTACGGCCACCGACCCGGTGGGTGCGGCCACGACCCTAAGCCTCGAGGAGGGCCTGCTCCGGTTGGCGGCGCCCCTGCCGGGCAAGGTGATTCAGACCGCCGTAACCGTGGGTGCCGAAGTGGCCGAAGGCGACCTGCTACTGGTGCTGGAGGCGATGAAGGTCGAACACCGCATCTCGGCGCCCATCGCGGGCCGGGTGACCCACCTGCACTTCGCCGAAGGCGATCCGGTGAACAAGGACGACATCCTGGTGGAGTTGGAGGAAATAGATACGCCCGCTTGATGGTGGACGGCACCCTCGGCCCCTGCAAACGAGGCTTTACCCTAATTCCTCGGCCTGGCGCCATGATTAACGCCTGCAACGATGCACGGTTGGATGCGAGGCAGACGCAATATTTCGGCGTCGTCGACGATGGGGCTCATCGAATTTCCGCTACGATGAACGCCACGGCTACGGTGCGCACAAGCGGTTCCTGGGCCAAGCGTTGCTCCATATAGCTTCGGACGGCCGGTGCCTCGGTGCCGAGCAGGCGGCCGAGCTTGCCTTCATGGGTGGGGTGGCCCAACCAGCGGTCCAGCTCTGGCGCGCCAACGGGAAGCGCCACGCGGCGCGCGATCAGATCGCGGTGGATCACCGAAAGACCTGCCTCAACGCACCACGCGGTCAGATCGGGTACGTCCCAGTTGACCATTGCATCCTGGGGATCGGCGTAGACCGCCTCCTCGGCCTCGATCACTCGCCGCGCCAAACTTTCACCGAGCCCGCTCAGGTCCATCCCGGCGAAGAGGCGCTCTCCCCGCGCAGGAACCGATTCGGCCAGCACGAGCCGCCCTTGGGGTGCGAGCAGCCCGCCCAAAATGGCCAGCGCCTCAGTTTTGGTGACCCGCCGGCCCAGAACGTTGCGGCCCAAAATCCGATCGAATCGCACAGCGCCGTGATCCTGGGCCTGGATCGATTGGGGCAATTTCTCCAGAGGAGCGTTCAGAATAACCGGAGCGGTGAGCGTGGGCAGATTCCTCGCCTGGCTGGCCAATCCCCTCGCTTCGACATCCGTATCGACCCGGCACCAAACCCCGCCTTCGCGAGCACGGCGCAAGGCCTCCCAGGTCAGCAGCCCCGTACCTGCCCGGGCGTCCAGCACCATGTGATGGCGCTTGATACCGGCCAGATCGAAAACTCGTGTGCGCACCACCTCCAGGTGTTCTCCCAGGGTGCTGCGGCTGCGTAGCCGCCATTCCGCATCGCCAGCGGGCTCGGCACCTTCGCTGCCGGCGTGCAGAAGGGTCCCGTCTATGGTCACGGGATCGTCACCATAGGGCCCTAGATGTTCGGCAACGCCTTCTTTCAAGGCCGCCAACTGGGCTTCCCGCAGCCGAATGACCCGGTCGCGAATGCCGGACTCGTAGCCGGCTTCGCCGGGATGGTAGAAGACCCGGCCCACCAACTCGTCAGGCAGGTACTGCTGGGCCACCCAGTGGTCGCGATAGGCGTGAGGGTACAGATAGCCTTGGCCATGGCCCAGGTCTTCGGCATCGCGATTGGCGTCCTTCAGGTGGATGGGCACCTCCTCGGCGCGCTCCTTCTCCACCGTGGCGAGGGCATCGAAGAACGCCATGGCGCTATTGCTCTTGGGCGCCGTCGCCAGGTAGAGGCATGCCTGGGCCAAGGGAAAGCGCCCCTCGGGCATGCCCACGTAGTCGAAGGCGCGGGCCGCGGATTCCACCACCGCCAGTGCGCCGGGATCGGCCAGTCCCACATCTTCCGAAGCAAAGATCAGCATGCGGCGCAGAATGAAGCGCGGATCCTCCCCGGCGTAAATCATACGGGCCATCCAATACAGGGCAGCATCGGGATCCGATCCGCGCAGGGACTTGATGAAGGCCGAGACGGTGTCGAAATGAACATCGCCGTCCTTGTCGTAGAGCACCGCCTTGCGTTGGATCGATTCCTCCGCGACGCCCAGATCGATGCGGATCTCGCCCTCCTCATTAGGGGGCGTCGTATCCACCGCCAGTTGCAGGGCGTTGAGGGCGGCACGGGCATCTCCGTTGGCCACCCGAGCCAGATGCGCCAGTGCGATCTTTTCCATGCGCACCGCTCTCTTGCCATAGCCCCGCTGCGGGTCGGCGAGGGCGCGCAGCAGAATCGACTCCAGGTGCTCGGCTTCCAGCAAGCGCAGCTCGAATATCCTGGAGCGGCTGAGGAGGGTCTTGTTCACCTCGAAGTATGGATTTTCGGTGGTGGCGCCGATAAGAATCACCGTGCCGTTTTCCACGTGGGGCAGCAGGGCGTCTTGCTGGGATTTGTTGAACCGGTGCACCTCGTCGACGAATAGGATCGTACGCCCTGCCTCACCCAACCTTTCCCGAGCCGCCGCGACCGCCCGGCGGATATCGGCCACGCCGGCGAGTACGGCGTTGATTGCCGTGAAGTGAGCCCGGGTCGTATTGGCGATGATCTGAGCCAGGGTGGTCTTACCGCAACCCGGCGGCCCGTAAAAGATGAGGCTCGACAATTGGTCCGACTCGATCGCCCGGCGCAGGAGTCTTCCCGGACCCAGAATTTGCTCCTGGCCGACGAACTCCTCCAGCGAGCGGGGCCGCATGCGGGCCGCCAGTGGAGCCTGCTCGGCCAGCAACCGCTCCCGGCTTCGATCGAACAAGTCCATGGAGTTAAATCGCGAGTATGGTTCCGATACGAGCACCCCACCGAAATCGGCCAGATTCGGGGGTTCGCCATCCGGGGATATCATACCCGTCGCCTGCGACGGTGTCAGCCTGCGTGATGGTTTGGGGGTTGAATGTCGAAGGCCAGACCGATATGCCGTGACGGGCGGCGGGGGAACCCATCCGCCGACCCCGCAATCCGCTCACGAGAGGATAAGCGCGTTATGCTCATGAGTGCGATTGGACTCGAATCTTGATTGCGACTTCCTCTTCGGGACATCATCATGCCGCGGAAGACGGCGAATAGATGAGTCCGGCACGACCGGACGGGTGAGAACGACGATGAAGACCCTTCGCTCCGCTCAGGGTGACAGAGGTGCTATTTATCATTTTTGAGATAGGTCGTATGTACCGTCCCATTAATAACCTGCGAATATTTATTTGCATAAATTGCTGATATACAAAGCAAATATTCAAAGCGCGATATCCATTTTATTTGCGGGACAGCACAGTCATTGGCCAGGAGGTGCCAGCACGACACCGGGAACAGGGTGGCAACCTATTAACGCGGTATTCACATGGCTGATAAAATCATTCGCATCGGGGGCGGGGCGGCGTTTTGGGGCGATACCGAGTTGGGTCCGGCCCAACTGGTGCGCAAGGGCCGCATCGACTATCTGATTCTGGACTATTTGGCCGAGGTCACCATGGCGCTCCTGGTGCGTGCCCGCGCCAGGTCGCCAGCCCACGGGTACGCCCGCGATTTCGTAACGCGCGTGATGGCGCCCCTGCTGCCCGAGATCGCGCGCCAGGGTATTCGCGTGGTCACCAACGCCGGGGGCATCAATCCCATGGCCTGCCGTGACGCGCTGCGGAACGTGGCCCGCGAGGCCGGCATCGGCCTCTCCGTAGCGGTGGTCGTGGGGGACGACCTGCTGCCCGGCCTGGAACGGGTGCGCAGCCTGAACCCGCGGGAGATGGATACGGGCGAGCCCCTGCCCGCCGAAATGACCAGCATGAATGCCTACCTCGGCGCACGGCCCATCGCCACAGCACTGGATACGGGCGCCCAGGTGGTGATCACCGGCCGTTGCGTGGACAGCGCGCTGACCCTGGGTCCGCTGATGCACGAATTCGGCTGGCGCGACGATCAGTTGCACCTGCTGGCCGCGGGCAGCCTGGCCGGTCACCTCATCGAGTGCGGCGCCCAGGCCACGGGGGGCATCTTCACCGATTGGGAGCGGGTGGAGCGTTACGAAGATATCGGCTTTCCCATCGCGGAATGCTCGGCGGACGGCGGCTGCGTGATCAGCAAACCCCCGGATACCGGCGGGCTCGTCACCGAGGCCACCGTGGGCGAGCAGATGC
Source organism: SAR324 cluster bacterium (assembly GCA_022574555.1). Taxonomy (GTDB): domain Bacteria; phylum SAR324; class SAR324; order SAR324; family JACQKK01; genus JACZRV01. The sequence goes on along the minus strand of JACZRV010000057.1, from coordinate 12,782 downwards.
TCTACGAGATCGGCGACCCGCGCGCCTACCTCCTGCCCGACGTGACCTGCGATTTCACGGCGGTCAACCTCTCTCGGGAGGGCCGGGACCGCGTCCGCGTCACCGGCGCCCGCGGGCGGCCGCCCACCGGCACCTACAAAGTCTGCGCCACCTTCGGAGCCGGATGGCGGGCCACCACCACCGTCATGCTCGGCGGAGGCAGGGCCGCCAGGAAGGCACGCAAATTGGCCGAGATCATCCTCACCCGCACGCGCTCCATGTTCCGCGAACGAGGCTGGGGCGACTACACCGAAACCAGCGTGGAGGTGATCGGCGCGGAAGATACCTACGGCGCTCAAGCCCGCGGGCCGGCGCCCCGCGAGGTGATCCTCAAGCTGGCCGTGCGGCACCCGGAAAAGGAGGCGGTGGCCCTCTTCTCCCGCGAAATCGCGCCGGGAGGAACGGGAATGATGCCGGGATTGACCGGCTTTTTCGCCGGCCGGCCGAGTGTGGTGCCGGTGATCAAGATCTTCTCGTTCCTGATCCCCAAGGGGGAGGTCGCCGTACAGGTGGCCTCAGACGGTGAGGCCGGCGGGGAAGAGGGAAAGGAGACCGCGGCGAGCATTCCGGTGAGCATCCCGGTGAGCATCCCGGTGAACATCCCAGTGAACATAGCCCCCGGCGAGCCCCTGGACCTGACGGCGTTGCCGGCCATCACCCCCGACGGGGCGCAGATCCTCGTGCCCGAGGCGCCCACCGTCACCGTGCCCCTGGAGGCCCTGGCCTGGGGCCGCAGCGGCGACAAGGGCGACCACGCCAACATCGGCATCCTGGCCCGCCGCGCCGAGTTCGTGCCCGTGATCCGGGGTGCGGTCACCGAGGAATCGGTGGCCCATTACTTCGCCCACATCCTGCGCGGTCACGTGCAGCGCTACGAGCTGCCGGGTGTCGACGGCTTCAATTTCGTGCTGCACCATGTCCTGGGCGGCGGGGGTACGGCGTCCCTCAGAATGGACCCCCAAGGCAAAGCCTTCGCCCAGATGCTGCTCGATATGCCGGTGGCCGTGCCCGCCGATTGGGTGGAACGGTTTGAACTGCGGATCATGGCATCGGGATCATAGCATTGCGTTTCCGTCCCGGAGGTATAAAACATGAAACGACGCTACGCCATCGCCATTGAAAATGCCGGGAGCAATTATTCGGGCTATGTGCTCGATTTACCGGGCTGCACCACATCCGGCAAAACCGTTGAGGAAGTGAAACGAAATATGGCGGAAGCGATACGCCTTCATTTGGAGGGTGAGCCTGAAGAAGAAATCCCACCACCATCGACGATCGTGGATTACGTGGAAGTAGTGGAGGACAATCAACGAGCCGCAGTCTGAAACTCGACACCTTTCTTTGCAGCTTTGGAATGATCAACGCCCGATGCCCGCTTTCAAGAAGATCCTGATCGCCAATAGGGGCGAGATCGCGGTGCGGATCATCCGCACCCTGCGCGCGTTGGAGATCCCCAGCGTTGTGATATTCCACTCGATCGACGCCGACAGTGCGGCTTGCCGCGAGGCCGACGAGAGGGTTGAGGTAATCGGAGACTCGCCGGTGGCGGCGTACCTGGACATCGATGCCGTCGTGGCCGCCTGCCGGGCCACGGGGGCCGACGCGGTGCATCCGGGTTACGGTTTTCTGGCGGAAAACCCGGCCTTCGCCGACGCCCTGTCCGCGGCGGGCATCGCCTTCATCGGTCCGGGGCCGGAGGCGATGGCCCTGATGGGGGATAAGGTGCGGGCGCGGCGCGAGGTCGCCCGTCTGGGATTCCCCATCACCCCTTCCGCCGACGAGGAGGACGATCCGGCCAGCTTCGCCGAACGTGCCGCGGCGGTGGGGTTTCCCCTGCTGATCAAGGCGGCGGCCGGCGGCGGGGGGCGCGGCATGCGCATTGTGACCGAAGTGGGCGGGCTGGCGGATCAGATCGCCACCGCGCGGCGGGAAGCTGAGCGTTACTTCGGCGACGGCCGCCTCTACGTGGAACGCTACATCGAACGGCCCCGACACATCGAGGTGCAGGTGCTGGCCGATAGCCAAGGTCACGTGGTGCACCTCTGGGAGCGGGAGTGCTCGGTGCAGCGCCGCTTCCAGAAAATCGTCGAGGAATCCCCCGCGCCGGGCTTGAACGACACGCAACGCGAGAAGATCTGCGAGACGGCGGTGGGTATTGCCCGGGCCATCGGCTACGTCAACGCCGGCACCGTAGAATTTCTGCTGGGACCCGATGGCACCTTCTCTTTCATGGAGATGAACACCCGCCTGCAGGTGGAGCACGCCGTCACCGAGGCCATCACCGGCCTGGACCTGGTGGGCGAGCAGATCAGGATCGCCGCGGGCGAAGCGCTGGGCTACGATCAGAGCGCCATCGTCCGCAACGGACACGCGATCGAGTGCCGCATCTACGCCGAAGAGCCTGAGCGCGATTTCGCTCCCGCCGTGGGCAAGGTGCTCCGGCTGCGCCCGCCCGCCGGGCCGGGGGTGCGCTTCGACGGGGGCGTGATCGAGGGCCAGGCGGTGACCCCTGCGTTCGACCCCATGCTGGCCAAGGTGATCGTCCACGCGGCGGAGCGCTCCCAGGCCCTCCATCGTGCGCGGGCGGCGTTACGCGATCTGGTGCTGTTGGGGGTCTCCACCAATGTGGCTTTCCTGGAGCGTCTGCTGGGCCATCCCGCCTTCGCGGCGGGCGAGACCCACACGGGTTTTCTTGCGGAACACAGGGAGGTGCTGCAGGCGCCGCCGCCGGAGCCGGAACAATTGGCGGCGTTGGCGGCTGCCGCGGCCTTGATCGCCCGCGACCCCGCGCCCGAGACTCCCCAGCCCTACGCGGCCATGGGCGCCTGGAGGAACTGAGCATGCAGCGGCGCTACGATATCGGCGGCCAGAAAGTGGCCGCCCAAACGTCGCGGCGGGGCGAAACGCTCAGGCTGGAAATCGGCGGACGTGAGCACGAGGCGGCGCTGCGGGAGCTTGGAGCGGGAGAATACGTGCTGCGCCTGGATGGACGCGAGCGGCGGGTGTGGATCGCCGCCGACGGGGACAGCGTTTACGTCCACATGGACGGCAGATCCTGGCGGGTGCGCGCCGAAAACGACGGTCAGGCGTCTTCCGCCTCCGGGGGGCCGGCCAGAGCCGACGTGGCCGCCGCTCCCATGCCGGGCACCGTGATCGCCGTTCACGTCGCGGAAGGGGAGCACGTGCGTCTGGGCCAGACCCTGGTGGTGATCGAAAGCATGAAGATGGAAACGCCTGTCAAAGCCTGGCGCGACGGCGTGGTGCAGAAAATCCACCACCCCCTCGGCGCCACCTTCGACCGCAACGCACCCCTGGTGACCCTGGCCCCGGTGCAGCCTGCCTCCTGAATTATTTGACACACCCCTCGTAAGTTTCAGCCATGCACCGTATAGAAACCCACATCGATACCCACTCGGAAGAGTTCAAGTCCAAGGCGGCGCAGTACCGGGAACTCGTCGCCGGGTTCCGGGAAAAGCAGCGGGCGGCCCGCTTCGACGGCCGCGAGCGGGGCCTGGAGCGGCTGCGGCGCCAGAACAAGCAATTCGTGCGGGACCGGCTGGATCAGCTGCTCGATCCGGGCACGCCCTTTCTGGAGCTTTCCTCCCTGGCAGCCAATCAATCCTACGACGGCGAAGTGCCCGGCGCCGGGCTGGTCTGCGGGATCGGCATCGTCAGCGGGCGGGAGGTGCTGGTGCGGGCCGACGACAGCAGCGTCAAGGGTGGGGCCATGTATCCCCTATCGGTCAAGAAGATCGTGCGCGCCCTGGATATCGCCATCGAGAACCGGCTGCCGGTGGTTCATCTTTGCGACAGCGCCGGGGCTTTTCTGCCCATGCAGGCCGAAATATTCGCGGACAAATACACGGGCGGACGCACGTTTCGCAATCAGTGCGTGCTGAGCAAGATGGGCGTGCCCCAGGTTTCGGTGGTGCTGGGCCACTGCACGGCAGGCGGGGCCTATGTGCCCGCTCTGAGCGACTATGCCATCATCGTACGGGGCACCGGCGCCATCTTCCTGGGGGGACCACCCCTGGTCAAGGCCGCCACGGGCGAAGTGGTCACCGCGGACGAACTGGGCGGGGCGGACCTGCATACGACCACCAGCGGCACTGCCGATTACCCCGCCGATAGCGAGCAGGAAGCCATCGCCATGGCCCGCGAGATCGTGGCCCAATTCCATCAGCCACGAAAGGCGGACATCGGGCAAGCGCCGCCGGAGCCGCCCTATTACGATCCCGAGGAGCTTTACGGCATCCTGCCCACCGACGTGCGCATCCAGTTCGATATGCGCGAGGTGATCGCGCGCATGGTGGACGGCAGCCGTTTCCACGAGTACCAGCCCGCCTATGGCACCACCCTGGTCTGTGGCTACGCGCACATCTGGGGCTATCGGGTGGGCATCCTGGCCAACAACGGGGTGCTGTTCAACGACAGCGCGCTCAAGGGCGCCCACTTCATCACCCTGTGCAACCAGAACCGCACGCCGATCGTCTTCCTGCAAAACATCACGGGATTCATGGTCGGGCGCGATTACGAGGCCCAGGGCATCACCAAGGATGGCGCCAAGATGCTCATGGCCGTGGTGGGCAGCGAGGTGCCCAAGTTCACCGTAATCTGCGGCGGCTCCTTCGGCGCGGGCAACTACGGCATGGCGGGACGCGCCTACGATTCCCGCTTCCTCTGGTCCTGGCCCGGTTCCCAGATCTCCGTCATGGGCGGCGAGGTGGCGGCCGGCGTGCTCACCGAGCTCAAGGTGCGCCAGATGGCCCGCAAAGGCGAACAGCCCACCGAAGCGCAGATCGCCGCCATCCGCGAGCCCGTCGTCGCCGAATACCGCCGCACCAGCAGCGCCTATTACGCCACCTCGGAAATCTGGGACGACGGCATCCTGGACCCGGTCGATACCCGCAACGCCCTCGGCATCGGCATCTCCTGCGCCCTCAACACCCCCATCGAAAAGCCGGGGTATGGAGTGTTCCGGTTGTGAGGATTGGCCGATAATACAGGCGCACGCCGTGCGCCCCTACATTCCCTGCCAAGGTTTCATGAGGCACCCAATGTGATGATAATCGGCCCCCTTTCGCTGCCGGCGGCAATCAATCACAACCCATTTGGAACTTACCCCCTCGCAATCTCCGCAATCCTGTCGGCGAAGATGACTTGGGAGTTGTCCTCGGGATCGTAGCCGATCACGCGGCGGGCGTTGGCGATGCTCCAGAAATTGTGGGTGTTGCCGCTGACGCCGTAGAAGATCTGGAAGGGGACGCCGTTGGCGTCGGCGATGTTGGGGGCTTCGATGGATTTGACGAACAGTTGCACCTGGTCGCGGCGGCTGAGGTAGGCGCCCAGCCCGCGGTGCATCTTCTTCACCTCACCCGGCTGGAGGTCATCCAGGTCGGCGTTGTCACGCGGGCCGCCGATGCGCAGTTGCACGATCTCCAGTTTGCGCCCGTCCACCTGCCCCGTGGCGAAGACGAAGCCCAGCAGCTCGTAGGCGGCCTTGGCCCAGCCGTAGTAGTTGTCCGAAAGGGGCAGCATATCGGGTGTGACGTTGTCCCATTTGCCGGCCCAGATCAGCCTCTCGTAATAGTCGGCGGCATGGTTCGACGAGGCGACCACCACGCGCTTGACGCCCTCCTCCAGGGCTGTCTGGTAGACGTTGTAAGCCATGGCCACGTTGGTGTGCTCGGCGCGGAATTTGCGTTCGCTGGTATCCATGAAGGTGGTGGCGTCGAGGCCTTGTGCGCTGACGAAGGCGCAATGCACCACGGCTTCGGCGCCCCGGAAATGGTTCCGGTAGGCGTCGCGGTCGTCGTCCGTCAGGTCACAGACCTGGATGCCGGGCACCTCGTGGCCCTCCTTTGTGGTGGGCCGGGAATCCAGGGGCACCAGATCGTAGCGCTCGTCCAGTTCGTCCCACATCCGCTGCGCGACATAACCCGACGCCCCCGTGAGCACCACTCTTCTTTTTGCCATGGCCTTTTCTCCTTTCGGTGCGTTAATCCACTAGAAGCCCTGTGATTTTCTGCCTCCGGCGGGAAGGGGGGCACGATGCCATGTTATTGGCCCCCTTCACCCCCTGCAAGGGAGCGAGGCTCCCTTGACCCTGTATAGTTTGTTAAACCAATGGGATACACTTAAACCAAAAATTATTCGGGGTGCAGGGAACGAGTTCCCTACAGGGGGTCTGGGGGAAAAGCCCCCAGAAAACATGTAAATCACAGCCCGCTCAGTGGCAATGCCATCCGTCATCGACGAATAGGGAGGTTCCGTTGACCCGCCCCGCCGCATCGGACGCGAGCCAGACCGTCGCGGCGGCCACGTCCTCCTTTGCGATGGGCTTTTGGGTGAGGTGACGCTGTGAGAAAATGGCGAGGGTCTCCTCGGGGGACATGTCCAGGGTGCGGCCCACACCATGTACCAGTTCGGTCGGCGTGGTGCCGGGGCAGACCGCGTTGACCGTGACGTTCTGCCGGGCTACCTCCATGGCCAACGCGCGGGTGAGGCCGATCATGGCGTGCTTGGCCGCGGTGTAAGCCACGCCGGTGCCCAGTCCACGATGGGCGGCCACGGAGGCGATGTTGATCACGCGTCCCCAGCCCCGTTGATTCATACCGGGCAATGCGGCCTGGCAGAGCAGAAACGCCCCTTTGACGATCACGTCCATGTGGACATCCCATTCCGCCGTGCTCACCTTTTCCACTGGATTGAGCACGAGCACGCCGGCGTTGTTGACCAGGATATCCAGCCGCCCCGCCTCCGACTCCACAACCCGCACGGCAGCGGCCACGTCTTCCGGCGAGCGAACGTCGCATTGCAGGGCATGCACCCGCTGATGAATATCGCGCAATCCCTCGGCGGCGCGTTCGAGGTCCGCCGCGCTGGACATGGGATAGGGGACTTCAGGGAGGTCGTGGCCGATATCGGCCAGGTAGACCGTGGCCCCGGTGCGGGCCAGGGCTTCGGCAATGGCCAGTCCGTTCCCCCGCGCCGCGCCGGAAACGAGTGCGACCCGCCGATTGCCAGGAGAAGGGGACATGATATGATTTGTAAGGTGGGCCTGAACAGTCGGGGCTCTTCCTTGAGTCTCAGGATCGCTTGCGCGATCATCCTCCACATGACGGTTCCGATCCGTTCAGGACCACCTATCCCAATGGTTCAATAAGAATACGCCTCAGCCGATGGTTCGTGCTGCGGGGAAACGAGCCCCGACGGCATGAGTGGCGCGCGTATTTCGTAACGGTCGTCCAGCGGGTTCCGGCTGCCATCGCGGTGCAGCCGCCACTGGCCCAACAGACCCAGCTCCCGCAGGTGGTGCAATTCCCGCTTAAGAAGCTCTACCGGGCGGTAGGGGCTGGCCTCATTGACCCAGAGCCCGGCTTCCTGGAACAGACGCCGCGCGGTATGGCGGATCACGCCCTGGCCGTTTTCTTCATCCCCGGCCCATGCCACGCGGAGAAACACGAATAGTGCTGTTGCGAAGGGATGGCCTTTCCCGTCACCGGGGAGCAGCTTTCGGGGAATACCCGCGTAACGCGCGCCCAGCGAACCTTCTTGCGTGCTGTAAAAAACCGGATCGAGCACCAGCTGCACCCGTTGGTCGGCGGGTTCGGCTTGCGGCGGCCGATTCTGCGGGTGTGCCTTGAGCCCGTCCTCACCCTGAACCGGCACGCCATCCCAGCATTCGGTGCGGTTCAGAATGGTCGCCAGCCGCGATGTGTGCATGGTGAGTTGATCGCCCTTGGTCACCAGGCGGTTGCACTCCACTTCACAGATTCGCTCGAGCACGCTCGATACCATTTTCCTCCGCGACCCGGCCGCGCGGGTGGTGCGGAGGGCACCGAACGCATCGGCCACAACCTCGCTGAGCTGAATTTCCACCGCCTCCCCGGCCCGGCTGGCATCGAACCGAGCCAACAACACGGCCAGGGCACGCACGCCGCCCTCACCGTGGCGACGATGCACCCTGCGATGCAATTCCGGGACGATCGAGTCGGCCTTAACCGGAAGCAAATCCATCTGGCGGGCCTCCGCTTGATCGGTCGCATACCGGCAATACAGGATCTCGCTGCTGGGCGAATGATCGTCCGGCGTGCCGAACCAGCCGCCGGAAGACCCATTGCGAAGCATACTTCGCGCTGGGCCGGGCGATCGCTTGACCCGGAAAATCGCATGGGCCAAGTCTGTTCCGAGATATTCCCAACGGCATAACGAGTTGGCCGGACTCCAATCGATCACGGCCAGGGCCGGATGCAAGCCGCCCTCGCCGTGCCGGATTTCCCAGGTGTGATCCGGGAACCGCGACTTTCCAAATCGGATGATCAGATTGGGCGGCGGTTCTTCCTCGCACAAATCGAAATTGAACAACGCGGTGACCATCAGCAATTTTCCCAACCGGCTGTGCCGAACCGATATTTGCCGCTTGTAGAGCTCAGTATTGCAAGCGGCTCCCGGAATCGGCGACTCACAGATCAAATCGAGATTCGACACCAGCAAATCACGAATCGCCGCCCAGCGCGTCTCCATGGTGCGATGAAACAGAAGGTGCTCCAGGAGCCGATATTTGACCGGCATCAAATCCTCCTCGGACAGCAGATACCGGTGCAAATCCTTGGTCCTCAGCAGCGTGTGCAGATGGCTCTGGGTCATTTGCCGGCTCGCTCCGGGCTCGCCCAGGCACCGCTCGATGCCCGCGTTGATCAGCGTTCCCGCCTCGGGTAAGGGACCGCCGGCCGCCTCGTAGAAAGTAAACAACTCGTTTAGAGCCTGTTCCAGGTGGATGACATAGCGATAGTGTCTAATGCGGTTTCCATGCTTGTTAGAACCCCTGATTGTATACATGGCGGCGGACGCAGATCTCCATTGGCGCGAATCACGCGCGTTTCGGCCCGTAACGGGGCCTTACTCAGACGATTTGGGAACTGCCGATTACCCAGCCCTCATGCTATGGTCGAGTTAGCATGGAGTGAGTCGATCGATTTTGAGTGTCGGGCGGTGAAGTCGCGCCTCTCATCCTTGATGGCTCATAATCTTCATTTTAACGGTCCCCTCCACGGCCAGAAAACCATATCCTTATGATTGCCCGGCCTGGTGCTCCTTTTTCGACCTTCGACACTCAATCCTTCGGAAACGTAATGAACCACACTCAATTCGGATTTCCAAACAAATAATCACGCCCCCCGAAAGTATTTTCTTGTTGGCTGATCTCAAAGGGCAAAAGCAGATATAATTTTTATGCCAATAGTCTGATCATTGTATGAATATTTCTTCACAGCCTTTTAAGTGCTGCTCCCATTGTAAAATTTTGTTTTTATAGATGATTTTATGGAAAGACGAATTGCGGTACCCTGAACGATCATCGATCATGGTTGCTGTCGCTTGTCGGCATAAAATCGGGAATCAGGTGTCGAATCAGAAAATTTATGGGCTGAGCTTCAAATAGTTATTTATGTGGCGCTCAAATATACCCCCCAAAATCAGCATAAGTGAGGCAATCACGCACCAAATCCAGAGCGAGGACTCGCATGCATCCGGTCATGAAGTAAACCCGCGCCATGTGACGATAGGTTTGCGGTTGGCGGATGGGACCAAGGCCACGAATGCCCCAGTCCCCGTGCCCGTGAGTGCGGCAGGACCGTCTCCCCATGGGGCGGAACCGCCTACCCCATGCCACTGCCAAGCCCCAATATTTTCGGCCTCTTTCGGGCCGGGCCGCAAATCATCGTCCAATTTGCACCTCGCGGCCCTTAGTTGTTGTGACTTTAAGGCGGCGGTCCCATAGACTTGCGCGCGGTAATTGCTCTGTTAGCGGTGGATTGCAATATCCGGAGAACCAATGTCCGGCCCCAATGACCCACAAGAGATGGAAGGCCTGGTCGGCGCAGCCTATGCGCGGCGTTGCCTCGTCTTGAGCGAAGGGCGAGAGTGGGAATGCGCTGTGGGCGGTCGTCTATTGCGCAAGGGTTCACTTGTCGCGGGTGATCGGGTCCGTTTTCTCCCAGGGGCGGAAGGGCTGGGCACCATACGCGAGGTGCATCCGCGGAGTACGGTGCTGGAGCGGCCCCAAGTAGGCAGGGAGCGCTCCTCAAATGCCCGCTTCGGGCGGAGCGTTTCACTCCAGCCCCTGGCGGCCAATGTCGATCAACTCGTCGTGGTGTCTTCCCTGCATGAGCCGCCCTTCAGGGTAGGGCTCGTGGAGCGGATTCTGGTCGCCGCTGCTCGGGCTGATCTGCTGCCGCTGATTCACATTACCAAGCTCGATCTGGACACCGATGATGCCTTTCGTGGATGGCAGGAACATTTCGCGGGACTGAACATTCCCGTGCTGGGCTCGGACATCATTCACCCGGATACGCTGGCACCATTGAAAGAAGCTCTGGTGGGCAAAATCAGCGTTTTGGTCGGTCATTCCGGAGTGGGCAAGACGACTTTACTCAACGCCATCGCCGGTACGACGTTGGCGGTGGGCGAAGTGGCCCCCTATCACCAGCGCGGCCGCCACACCACCTCCACGGCGCGCTTGGTGCCGTTGCCGGACGGCGGCTGGGTCATCGACTCTCCCGGCATTCGCGAATTTGGCCTGAGCGGCGTCGCCGCGGCCGACCTTGCCCGTTATTTCCCCGGCATGGAACCCTTCCTTGGAGAGTGCGCGTTCCGGGATTGCTGCCATCGCACTGAATCAGGCTGCTCCGTGCGCGCGGCGGTGGCAGATGGCAGATACCCTGCCGAGCGGTACGATGGCTACCTGAAGCTGTTGCAAGAGGTTTCTGGGGAGTCCGGCCGGTCTTGATGCCCGCCATGATGGAGCGGCGGCGCGGCGCGGCGATCAGCATCACCGGCGGACAGGGGATCGCGTTCGGTTGAATTTGCCGGATCGTGTACTCCGCTCTGGGCCGGGATTTCCAGGGTGTTCGCTGCCGGGCGTCAGGTTCCGGCTTGACTTTCATTGCCCGCTCCCCCTAAGCAAAGGTATTCGCTTGATCCGAGCGTCCGATTAGCGCGGCGATTCCCGCTCGGATCGGTATCAGCATCGCGGGATTTGGAAGTTCCGGTGCGGTGATGTAGGGGAATAGCCCCCAACCCCCTTGCGAGGAGAATCATGGCGAAGACCATCCCACAAACAGTTCAGTTCAAGACGAAGCCGGGAAATCTATTCAAGATGTATGCGGATTCCAAGCTGCACAGCGAGGTAACAGGAGGCAAGGCTTCGGTCGGCAGCAAGGCAGGCGGCAACTTTTCAGCCTATGGCGGTGAGTTCAAGGGCCGAATCCTGCACTTGGTGAAGAACAAGATGATTGTCCAGACTTGGCGTTCGCCGGATTTCAAAAAGACCGATGCCGATTCGGTATTGACACTGATCTTCGAGGAGTCCCGAGGCGGCGCTCAGGTTAGGATGATCCACGCCAACGTTCCCGATACAGGGGTGAAGAGTGTCACTGCTGGCTGGAAGAAATTCTACTGGGATCCCTGGAAAAAACACCTGGAGCCCGCGAAGCCGGCAGCCAAGAAATCGGCGGCCAAAAAGGCGCCTGCCCGGAAGAAGACCGCGGCCAAGAAGCCGGCCACGACGCGAGCCCGCGCCAAGCGGTAATCTCCAGCGCCGATTTAGTGCCGGCATGGAGGAGCCGTGCGCCGTCCGTAATCGTTAACAATGGGCGAGTGGCGCGCCTTCTACCGGAACATGTCCAGGTTGAGGGCAAGCACTTCCCCCATCCAGATGGCGTGATTGGTGTGGTCGGCCAGGTCATCGCCGGTCTCCGGATGGATCAGCACGGTCAGGCCCCTGCGGTTGAGCATCAGCCACTGGGTCAGGCCTGGATACTGGTCGGCGGCGAAGGCCACCCGATAGAATGACACCGGATGAGGCCCGATGGGCTTGTCGTGCCAGCGCCCCATGTCAATCGTGAACCGGCTTTCCAATTCCTCCCGCAATTCCGCGGCGGCGGTGCGGGATTTCTCGTCGTAGTAAATGTGGGCGTGGAAAGAGGGAATGCTCGTCATGTCGCAAGATATTTAAATCCACATTACAGACCTAAGCGTTGATACCCCAAACCTTCGCCACGTTGAGCAATGGCAGGGCAGGGACTTTGATTGACTCATAGGCCAGTGGTTCGCCGTCGGTATCTTCCAGGCGAAATACAGGGATAGATATAAACCTATATTCTTCGCCCCCTTTTTGCCATTACCGCATGAGCGAAAACAACAGGCTGGTTAGGTGTTCTGTCGAGTTGCCGCGCACCCTTGGTCTCAATGCTTATCCTAATCGTTCGACGACGCCGGCGAGCACCAGCCCATGGCCGGTTCCCCGAGTTGTGAAGAAACTTCACTATAGAGCACACGAATAATCGGCTATAGCCTTCCTTATATCTTGGGTCGTTGGTTTATAACCGGCACCACCGTAAAGATGAGTTGTATCAGGAATAACTTTTGGGTTTCGTACCACCCTGCCAAACATTTCACTAGATGTTCGATATTTCTCTATTATAAATCCTTGAGTTACATAAATCTGCATTAATTCATCCCTAAGTGCAGCTTCCTCTGGAGTAAAATCACATCTAACAGTCATTACTTGATCTTCTTCTAAAAATATTGTGTCAGCTTGATTATTAGCACTATTGGAACTGAACATAGGGTATTCCAATACTTCAATTCCATATTCTTGTCCAATGATGTGTGAACAAACTGAGACTACTTCATGATCTGGGTGAGCTGGATGAGACTCTACTGGAAAGCTATGGGTCATT
>JACZRV010000193.1 GCA_022574555.1 SAR324 cluster bacterium | reverse complement strand
TCCGAAGTTAATCAATCCTCCATTTGTGGCATCGTATTGCATACCATCGCTTAATAACCCTAATATCAAACCACCAGACCAAGTAATTTCCGGCATTTTTATATCAACTGATATTGTATAACTCTCTCCATTGTACTGAATTATTTGATAAACATAATCATTCTCACTATCTTCACTTCTGAAATGGTACGTTCCTATAGATTCATTCCAGTAATAATCTGTAACATCTGTTGTGGAAAATCCAGGGTCCTGAGAGAAGTCATAACTAAAACCATTGGAGATTGATGTCGTGATAGTTATGAAATCAGCGGTACTATCCACATTTCTATCGTTGACTACCAGTTGCACCACATAATCCCCGGCAATGTCGGCCGTGAAGGCCGGATTGACCACGGTGGCGTCGGAAAGGACGGCAGCGCTGCCCGTCGGCAGCGAGACGATGCTCCACAGGTAAGCGAGGGTATCGAGATCGGCGTCGGAGCTGCTGCTGCCGTCCAGGGTGACCTGGCTGCCGGTTGTGACGTTCTGATCCGCTCCGGCATTGGCGGTCGGCGTGGCGTTGGTTCCCACCGCCGTTGCGGTGATGGTCACGAAATCGGCCGTGCTGTCCGCAACACCGTCGTTGACCGTCAGTTGCACCACGTAGGCGCCGTCCAGGTCGGCCGTGAAGGCCGGGTTGACTACCGTGGCGTCGGCGAGGGCGGCGGCGCTGCCCTCGGGCATGGAGACGAAGCTCCACAGGTAGGAGATCGGATCGCCGTCGGCGTCCGTGCTGGCCGATCCATCCATAGTGACCAAATCGCCGGTTTTAACGTTCTGATCCGGCCCGGCATCGGCCACGGGGGCGGTGTTGGCGTTGACATCAGGCGTGGCGCCGGCCTCCTCGCTCGCAGGCCCTATGCCGTCGCCGTTGGCGGCGACGACGCGGAAGAAGTAGGTCACGCCATTGGTCAGGCCGGTGTACTCGTAGGCGGTCTCGGTGGTGATGGCGCCCGGTTCGCCGGAGGTATCGACTCCCTCGGCATCGGCGGCATGGATGTGGTATTCGGCGGGCGCGCCGCCATCGCTGGGGGCTTCCCAGGCGAGGGCGACCCTGGCGTCGAGCCCGTTGGCGGTCAGGTTGGCAGGGGCGCCGGGATGAGCGCCCGTGGGGTTTCCTCCATCATCCCCGGTTCCGCCGCCGCCGCCCGAATTATCCCCCGCACCCGGTGCGGGAACGAACTCTTTAGGCGCATCCTTTGTTCCCTGGTAGGCTTCCGGGCCGCAGCCCGCCAATACCAGCACGGTGGCCGCCAAGATCAGCCCCAGCCGTAATGTGAATAGTTTTCGCGCGAACATGGCTTACGATCCCCACGAAAATAGGGTGCCTGTGATTCGTAGACCGGGCCATCGGTTTACGTATAAATAATACCAATAAGGTTTTGAATGCAATGGGAATTTTCGTGACGGTGATGGTTCTCGCTGCCGGTTGCCGGACGAACGCGGTAAAAGCGGATCTCGTCTGAACGAGTCGGTCACACCGGCCATTGCCGGCCATTGGCGGCCAGGGGCTATTCGGTGGGCGGAGGATCGGTTACAATGGGGCCACAATACCCTTGCCCACGGACTTCGGCCTTCCCGTGTGCGGGAACGGCTTTGGGGTGGGGTCGATGTGGCCGCTTTTGGCCATAAAAATACTAAAATTGCAAATCGAACCCATTGGAGCGCTAGGCTTAGGGGAGAGCGGCCCTGCGGGCCATCATCTTGCCGAAAAAAGCCATAATAGGGTAACTTAATTTTGGGAAATAGCGGCCAACCCACCTATGTGGCGGACGTACCCGCGCAACCATCGACTTGCCGCGGCGACCCCGGCGATCCGTTTGGCGGTAATGTCACAATGATGGATTTGCGCTCCGTGCGACGATGTACGACAATATCCTCGTAGGCGCTGCGCTTCACGAGGGTCGGGCATGGAACATTGGAGCAAAGAGACGGTAGAGGAATGGCTGCGCGGCCATTCGGGAAAAGAAATCTCCCTGCGGACGCGGGGCGGCTCATTCTCGTTGCTGGGGATTTGCGAGGGGATAGATGAGTTGGACGGCTGCAGCAAGGAGTTTATCCAGTGCGCGATTTCCTTGGCCCACACAGACGCGGATGCCTCATTGAGTTTTCACGATGATGGCATATCCGTCCACTTGCTGCTCCTTTCGCCCCATAGCGGCGAGACGATACTCTCCATGGCCGTAAACATTCCCTACGACAAGGTCGTCCTCACCGAATCGCGCCCGCCGGCCGAGGCGCAATCCGCGAGCGATGAATCCGAACAGGCCGGAGCGAATCGCTCTCCCTATGAACTCCTCCATTAAGTCCGGTATCACCGCACATCTGCCGCCGCGCTGGCTCACCGATGCAACGGGGCAAAGGCCGGCATTTTCCACCCGCACCGGACATCTGCCGCCGTGGCCCTGGATGCACGATCTGATCTCTCACGGTTCCGGCCGTGCCGGCCGAGCGCAATCATTGAGGCATGCAGATTGTTGAAATTATCTGTCCCGATGGCGAATGGTGCCGCATAAGGATTCTATTGGATAATCCCATCGTCTCGCTGTTGCCAAAAACCTTTTTTCTTCGTCACCGGTTCAACTAATGAGCACCACCCAGCCTGAACAGGGATCATCGGCACGTCTGCTTGACGCCCTGTACTTTGCCGCGGAGATGCACCGCGATCATCGCCGCAAAGGCGCCATTGCCGCCCCCTACATCAACCATCCCATCACCGTCGCCCACCAGCTCGCCGCCGCGGGAATGGATCAGAACGGCGACCTGCTCATCGCCGCGGTGTTACACGATGTCGTGGAAGATACCGACACCACGTTGGAGGAGCTGGGACGCCGCTTCGGCCCCCGCGTGGCCGATATCGTCGGGGAAGTGACCGACGACAAAAATGTCGATTGGCGCTCGCGCAAACGAATGGTTGTGGAGACAATCGCCGGCAAGAGCCGCGAGGCGCAATTGATCAAACTTTCCGATCTGATCGCAAACGTCACTGACCTGGTGCAACATCCCCCCAACTGGACCCCCGAACACCAATCCGGCTATCTTGCGTGGGCCGAAGCCGTGGTCAACGCCATGGCGGGCGTTCACCCGGCCCTCGAAAGCCGATTCGCAGACGTATTTCAACAGGTGCGGGAGAGCACCAAGACCGCCAAACGCGCGTAATCGCGCCTGTCCTCAGCCACCCGGCCCTTACTCCATCCTGTCGATCAGGCCGCCTTGTTGATCGAAAAGCTGAGGCGGGGGGCGGAGGTCATCGAGGATGGGGGCGAACGGTTCCCGGAAGCGCTCGATTTCGGGGAGGGGCAGCCGTTCGACGGATTTGCCGGCCTCGTAGCGCACGTGGGCGGTCATGATGCCGTCTTTGTTCCAGAAAACCCAATCGCCATCTTGCAGATCGTTCTGGTAGGCGCCTGCGGATTGCAGGCGGCCGTCGGGATACCAGAAGCGCCAGGGGCCGGTCTTGAGGCCCTGATCCATCCATCCGTGCCGGCGTTCCTGACCGTTGGGATAGCTCTCCCGGAACTCGCCGTTGAGGAGACCCATGACGAAGTGTTCTTCCCGCTCCACTTGCCCGTTGCGGTAATAGTGGATCCACTGTCCGTGGGGAATGCCGGTCATGTATTCGCCGCGCGCCTTGAGCACGTCGGGCTCGTGCCAATAATGCCAGACACCGTGGGGGGATTTGCCCTTGAGGTGACCCTCGGCCATCTTTTCGCCGTTGGGTCGGTAGAGTATCGTCTGGGGAAAAGTCAGTTCCTCGCCGTAGACCGGGGTGGGGATGCCGAACTCGTAGCGCACCGAGCGCAGGAGGAATTGCGCCTCGTCCCACCAGTTCCAGGTGCCCACCGGCTCGTTGTCGCGGTACCAGCCTTCCATGGCTGGGTTGCCGTTGAGATGGTAGCGCACAAAAATTCCATGCCGCAGAACCTCGCCCGTGTCGTTGGTGCGGCTCTCCCAGCGCGCTTTCAGGAGACCGTTCGCATAGCGCACCTCGTGGGTTTCCGCCCCGCGGACGGCCACGGAGAAGAGAGGCAGGAGTGCCCAGGCGAGCACCAGGGGCAGAAGGATCAGGGGGCGTAGTAGCTTGGGCATGGGCTTTAATCCGAGGCTAAGACCGTCGTGCATGTTGCAGTCGGCGCTGTAAGTAGTGTTCTATCGGAGCAATAATTCCGGCATGCGATAGGGCTTGGATAAATAGTCGTCACATACTGTCACATACTGTGTGCAATGCCCGTTCCTTATCCTCCGCGCGGGCGTATGCGCTGACCGCGATGAATAGGCAAACGAGCGGCATGATGTGAATTTCACTTCCAAAATCGTGCTATCGGAGATTCGAGGATTCGTCCAGGGTTGGCTGGCGGCTTCATCCGGGAAATTTCGATTATATATGACGAAGGAAAGATAAAATGAAAATTAACGGAATTGCGCACGTCGCGCTGACCGTAAGCCGATTTGAAGAGTGCATTCCATTCTACGAGTCTCTGATGGAATTTTTGGGACTTACGAAGGTCTTCAAAGGGGACGATTTTCTGTATTACGTCGGGGGAAGAACTGCCATCGCGATACAACGCGGCGACGAGCAATATAAAGAGGAAAAATTCATTCAGACACGGGTCGGATTACACCACGTCTGTTTGCGGGCCAGGTGCAGAGAGGATGTCGATGCGGTGCATGAATTCCTGGTAAAAAATCATGCCGCAATCATCCATCCACCGAAAGAGGGGCCATGGGCGCCGGGTTACTACTCATTCCTGTTTGAAGACCCGGACGGAATCCGGCTGGAGATCAACCATGTTCCAGGCAAGGGATTGCTTGAAGCCGGGGAGAATTTTAATCCGGGCCCAGACTACAAATGAGAATCTTCAATTTGATTTGCATCATTTCTGATCCACCTTCCCCCTCCGGATCAAGTTGTTCGATTCCAAAATCATGGACGGCCTATGGATTCCATACACGATTGACGCTGACGAATAAGGGTTTGGTTTGACTGAATTTCTACCCACCTTTAAACTAGATAGGTAACCCAAATTCGACGGATGAATAAATCACATGGGAGAAGCCAGTCCCTGCCTAGGAGCGAAATCATGTCCGACCCGACGCCCAACCGCAATAGCGATGAACGTCCCCCCGTGGCCATCGGTCACGTGAGCCTGCCGGTGAGCGATGTGGCAACGTCCACCAAATATTTTTTGAAATTGGGGCTCCGTTCGATTCATGAGGCCGGAAATTTTACCGTATTGGAATTGCGGGGAGGCACGCACTTGATCCTCAGCACCGCCGATGAAGATATTACGCCAGGGGCCAAGGCGCCCTTTGATCTCATGGTGGACGACGTAGAATTTGCCCGGAAAAAGTATGACGAATTGGGAATGGCTCCCTCCGCAATCAAGAATGGCAGAATCCACAGTGGATTCACCATCGTCGATCCCAGCGGTTACGAAATTTCCATCACTTCATCGCACGCCGGAAACAGAGCGGTTTAAGCGCACATCGTTGCCGCGATCGGACGACTATCTGTATTGTGCGCTGTTCCAAATCCAGGCTCAAATTTCCCTTGGCGCCGACTTGATGGCTCGCCACGCCGTCTGGGCTTGCCGAAAGGGCTTGACAT
>JACZRV010000056.1 GCA_022574555.1 SAR324 cluster bacterium | reverse complement strand
CCGACCTCGGCAAGACGGGCAATCGCTGGTGAAGTCGGGGGCCCGTAGCCGTAAGATCCCATATGGTCCGCACGGAGCGTGTCTACGGTGATCAGTAGTAGGTTCAGCCCGTTTCCGGCGCCGTCTGGGAGCGCCTCCTCCAACGAAAGGGGTTCGGGAGCCGCTTCCGGCTCATCGTCGGAGCATCCCGATGCGGCGCACACGCAGACCGACAGCGCGGCGGCGATCCTTGGAAAGTGAAGACCCTTCATCGACATCGCTCCGTATTGTGATTTCCGCCGGATCGCGGTCCGGAAGAACCGTCACTTCGTATACTACGCAATATACAAATAACTATAAAATACTAGGGCGAGGCTCGTTGTGTCAGCGCGTAGCTTCCAGGACAAGAATACCTTTATTCTATAGGCCTGCGCATACACTTGGGCAGTATAACAGAGGCCGGGCATCCGCAGGAATAGCTCGCTATACCCAGTGTTATTTGACAATATGGGCGGTGTTTCGGTAATGTTTCGGGTAGCCTTTCTGGCACGCGCCTGGGTGTAGGGTACGATCGACCACGCAAAACTTGGCTCAGCCGGTTCCCGGGATGGAAATTGATAAGGGGACTCATGCGATCTGTCTCAAAACGAGGACTTTACGACCCATTCTACGAGCACGACGCCTGTGGATTCGGCTTTGTCGCGAATATTGACGGTCGGCGGACCCATGATATTGTCCGTCGAGGGATTACGGTCCTTGAGAACCTAGTCCATCGAGGGGCCTGCGGCTGCGATCCCGAGACCGGAGATGGCGCCGGACTTCTTCTCCAGACGCCACACAAGTTCTTCGCGGAGGAGGCCGAGAATCTGGGCTTCGACCTGCCCGAGCCGGGGAGCTATGCCGCTGCGATGATCTTCCTTCCGCATACGGCGGAGGACCGTGAGAGTTGTATTCGGATCATCGAGCAGTTTGTCGCGGGTCACTGCCGCGCCGCCGCGGACACGAAGATACTGCATCACATTGAATTCAAGCGGGGTCAGGCGGACCCGGTCATCGCCGACGATCAGTTCCTGGGTGTCGGGATCGAGCAGTTCATCCGCCTCCACGCCCAACTCGGCGGCCACCAGCCCCGCGGGAGGCTCGACCGTCGAATCCAGCCACTCCAGTTCCAATCTGGTGGTCTTGTCCGTCACGTCGACGTGCAGGGCCATGGGGCTGATGAGCCGCTTGAATTGGGCGAGGCGCATTAGGGCCGTGTTGAGGTCGGGGTTGCAGAGCGCGGCGAAGATCGGCGGGTCGAACGCCTCAACCGAGATTGTGGAACCGAGGCGCCGTGGCATAAGCGGGTCTTCGGCTTCCTCTTCGATGGCACGCCACAGCCGAAAAAATTCATCGGTATTTATCGCAGCCTTCTCCCGTCCGAACAGGTCGTCCGGCAGACCAGCCCTCCGGAGTACGTCCGCCGGATTGAGGCCGATGTCGCGGAGAATGAGGCGCCACCCGGGATTGATTTTGTATGCGTTTCCGACAGCCATAACCGTTCTCCTTTCAATCAAGGCAATCATAGAATCCAGAGGGCGATCTGTCACTAGCATACGGCGCCTGCCTTCTAGCGGAACGCGCCAAATTTGCAGGCACATCTGATTTTAACAGGTGGCGCAATGCGAATGCAATTTGGCGGAATACGCTAGTGATTAGGCGCACTGGCCGATTTATACTGGGATCGTGAACCGATGACGAATTCCAAAGAGAACAACCTTTCAGTCCAAAGGAGAACTGATATGGCCAAGCAATCAGAAGACAAGAAGGTCGTGCTGATCACAGGCGCTTCGTCTGGGATAGGCAAGGACACCGCAAAAACACTGCTCGGGCAGGGATACACCGTCTTTTGTGCGGCCCGGCGGGTCGAGCAGATGATGGACCTCGAGAAGCTCGGGGGTATCCCCATCAAGATGGACATCACTAAAGAAGAGGACTTGGTCGCAGCGGTCGAGCAGGTTAAGCAGACCCACGGGGGCGTCGACGTCCTGATCAACAACGCCGGTTTTGGCATGTACGGTGCGATGGAAGACACCACCATCGACGACGCCCGCTACCAGTTCGAGGTCAACCTGTTTGGCTTGGCCCGGCTCACCCAGTTGGTGCTGCCCTTCATGCGGGACAAAAGGGCGGGCAAGATCGTCAACATCTCTTCCATGGGAGGCAAGGTATACTTCCCACTGGGGGCTTGGTATCACGCGACCAAGCACGCTCTCGAAGGATGGTCGGACTGCCTGCGTTTGGAGTTGGCGCAGTTTGGCATCGACGTGATCATCATCGAGCCTGGGATCATTCAAACTAGTTTCGTTGAAGTTATGGTAACACCAATGATGGAGCGATCTGGCAAAACCGCCTACGCGGAGTTGGCGAATAAGATAGAGAAGGCGACCAAAACTGCGTCCGAGAAAGGAGGCGGATCACCACCCTCGATGATCGCGAATGCCATCGCGAAGGCGATCCGTGCAAGGAAGCCAAAAACCAGGTACGCGGCTGGCAAGCTCGCCAAGCCACTGATGTTCATTCGTAAATGGTTCGGAGATCGGGTGTTTGACCGAGCCGTCATGAGCGTGACATAATTTGCCACCACTTACAGCGCGACTCCGATCGCGGTTTGGCTCCCGGGCCCGGGTGACCTGCCTCCATTGGATAGATCACGATTAAAAGCTAGAGTTCGGACTGAAATCAAGGGCGCGTCATTGGCGTTCATCACGCCGTGATCGCATCATCGGCGATGCTCCTCCCTGGTCTTGATCCGCCTTGTGGGCGGCCAACGCCATCAAACGGCGGTCCCGCCAATTCCGGCGCTGATCCAGATCGGTAAGCGCCAATTCCGTACGCCTCTCCTTTTCCACGTTGCCGATCAGTCCGTCGCTCCAGGGCTGCGGGTCGCTGCGAGAGCGGACGATGGCATGATAGAGCGGCCCCAGCCGCTCCGCGTAATCGCGCACGCCGCCCGGCGCGTTCAAATCGATCGTCTCGAACGGGCCCATGAAGCACCACCGCAGCCCGAGCCCTTGCGATACCGTCTTGTCAATGTCCGCGGCGCTGGCGTAGCCGTCCTCGAACAAAGCCCAAGCCTCTCTCAGCAGGGCACCTTGCAGACGGTTGAGCAAGAAACCTTCCACCTCGCGTCGTACCAGCACCGGCGACTGGCCAACGGCCTCCATCAGCGACATGGTCTTTTCGACGGTCTCCGCGCTGGTCCAGGGAGTCGGCACGACCTCCACGACCGGCACCAGATATGGTGGATTGACCGGATGCGATACGAGAAACCGATCGCGGTTCGTCAACGTTTCCGTGAAGGATGAAGCCGGGATGCCCGATGTGGAACTGCCGACGAGCGCATGGTCTGCGAGCAATGGCGAGATGGCGGCGCTGATCTCCGCCTTGATGTCCTGGCGCTCGAAAACGGACTCCTGCACGTAGCTCGCACCCCGCACCGCCGCCTCCAGCGAATCACAAACCGCAATTCTTGCGAGGATCGAGCTATCGTCCTCGACGAGACCGAAATTTTTCAGCTCCCGCAATTGATTCCCGATCGCGGAAATAACACCGTCGCGGATGGATCGATCGGCGTCGAACACGCGCACTCGCCGGCCCGCACGGGCAAACACGATGGCCCAGCCCGAGCCCACGAGTCCGGCGCCCACGATCGCTATAGGGTCAGTGGCAATAGGGTCAGTGGCTATAGGCTCAGTCATGGCATTATCACCGTACGAAGTTGAAATTGGTTGACGCGAATCCCATTTCCCTGCGCAAGCGCCGACCACGACGTGGTGCTCCGCATTTTTCGGGACTGATTCCTGATGGGTAACGGCGGCGATATCTTTAATTCGACGTGCTTGATTGATCTGATCCACCCCTTGCCCCCGGCGCGTTAGGCCCTATTTGCCGGCTGATAAAACAGGCTCCACGGCCGTATAGGGCGCGACCTCCCGCTCTCCGTAGCGGCGGACGCGGGCATTGGCCTGCTCCGCATGCCCGGCGAACCCTTCCAGCATGCAGAGCCGCGAACAGTATTCCCCGACGAAAGCCGACGCACGGTCAGTCAAAACGCGTTGATAGGTATGTGTCTTGATGAATTTTCCGACCCAAAGACCTCCGGTATAACGCCCGGCCTGTTTGGTCGGCAGGGTGTGATTCGTGCCGATGACCTTGTCGCCGAAGGCAACATTGGTGCGGGGGCCAAGAAACAAAGCGCCGTAATTGGTCAGATTATCCAAGAAATAATCCGGGTCTTCCGTCATCACTTGAACGTGTTCGAAAGCGAGCCGGTCGGCTTCCGAGACCATTTCCTCGTAGGAATCGCACACGATCACGGCGCCATAATCGGCCCAGGAGCGGCGCGCGATTTCTGCCGTGGGCAGCACGCGGAGCTGGCGTTCCACCTCCCTGATCGTCTCTCGGGCCAAAGCTTCCGATGTGGTGAGCAATACCGCCGGTGAGGTCGGTCCATGTTCCGCTTGCCCCAGCAGATCGATGGCGCAGAGCTCACCATCAACGGTTTCATCGGCAATGACCAGGGTTTCGGTGGGACCGGCGAAAAGGTCGATGCCCACTCGGCCGTACAATTGCCGTTTCGCTTCGGCCACGTACATATTGCCGGGGCCTACAACCATATCCACCGGATCGATGGATTGGGTTCCCAAGGCCATGCTGGCCACCGCTTGGACGCCACCCAGCACCAGAATCTCATCCGCGCCGCCGAGATGCATGGCGGCGACGATCGCCGGATGCGCCGAGCCCTCGTGTGGGGGCGCTGACGCCACGATGCGCTTGACCCCCGCCACTTTGGCGGTCACCACACTCATATGCGCGGAAGCGACCATCGGATACTTACCGCCGGGAACATAACAGCCCACCGAATTGACCGGAATGTTTTTATGGCCAAGAATAACGCCAGGCAAGGTCTCCACTTCCACGTCCCGCAAACATTCCTTCTGTATCGCCGCGAAATTGCGCACCTGCTCCTGGGCGAATCGGATATCGTCCAGATCTCGCTTAGCCACTTTGCTGATGGCCGCTTCGATCTCGCGCTCCGATAGGCGAAAGCTTTCAGGGGTCCAGTCATCGAATTTTCGAGACATCTCGCGGACAGCGGCATCTCCCCGCCTTTTGATGTCGTCAAGAAATCCCTCGACGACAGACCGCACTTCGGCATCCGCTTCATCGACTTGCGATTTCTCGATACCGCGCTTCAAATATTTGGCCATGATGTAACCTGATAATGATTCCCTCGCTCAAACGTCGTTGGCCCGCACCCCATGCACCGCAAGTATTCAGACCATCGATGAGATTGACCCGCCTCCAGTCTTCGTTACATCTGTGATCGGAGTTCCTGGATCGATATTTCCGGTTAGGGGTTGGTGCAAAGGGCTATTATTATTATTATTAATTTACCGGAGCGGGTGACATGCACCACCGTGATACATCCGGCTGGATGGGGTCATAAACCATGCTGCACCGCCTGCGCTGGGTTTCATCTTCAATCAATCCCAAAAGGGAGGTCTGGATAAACCGACTGAAATCGGGGGTAAGGTTCTCTCCCATTGGCGTGATTCGCCGATCCGAAACCCAAGGCCGGTGGTAACGCTGCGATCTGACCAATGAAAAGAAAAAAGTCCTGGAGATCTGGCCAGACCTCCAGGACTCGGCAGCGGAGAGAGAGGGATTCGAACCCTCGGTGGAGATTGTCACCCCACAACGGATTAGCAATCCGCCACTTTCGGCCACTCAGTCATCTCTCCTGAGATATCGGCAATTCACGAGCCCAGGCTCGACCCGAGGTAATAGGGATACAATCCGTGGATTCGCGTAGCAGAGGGGGAGGGATTCGAACCCCCGGAACTCGCTAAAGTTCAACGGTTTTCAAAACCGCCGGTTTCAACCACTCACCCACCCCTCCGGAATCGCGGCCTGGGAGGGCCTTAAGCCCAGCGGCTCACTGGGAAAGGTACGCCGCGTCGCACTTATTGTCAATTTGGGGGATCTGCGAGCGGGCCGGCCGCCGGTGTGGAAAGCTTCGTAGGGAGCGGATGCGGGAGTCGAACTTGACCGGTAAGGATACGGTTGACCTGCGCCGGAAATCTCCGCTCGATTGAACGGCATGACGCCGGCTGGCATCCTACACCGCGCCGTGGCTTACACGCCTCATCGGATCACGCCCTGGCCTGGCGCCCTTGATGTACGGGTCGTCGGTCGCCGACTTCTCTGCGAAATGCCTTCAGACCGGCCAAATCCTCGTTGCGCAATGCCATAATGATCAGTGAGTCGAAATGCGCCATGAGTTCGCGGCTCATCTGCTGGTACAGACTCAACAGCGCGATTCCCTTACGGCAATAATCCCGGGGCGAGGTGCGGATCAGCCGGGCCATATGCAACAACTCGGTCAATTGATCGGAAGTCAGGCCGTCGACGATGTCGAGGATCTCACCCACACCGTCATTGTGATCCTCCAGTAGCAGCACCGAATTAAAGTAGCGCTTCATATCATCCGGCGACTTCTCCTTGTAAGCCGCCAGGATAAGTTCCCGGTGATCGATATTGAGCTTTTTGGCATACTCGATCAGCTGCGAGTCTTTGGGAATATGCCCGCCCACGACCTTGTTGAAAAGGTCATAGGGAACCTTGATCGCCCGCGCGCACTCCTTGACATCTTTGAAACCATTGCGTTCGATGGCTTCTCGGATCATGCTCGCGACTGTTTTTTGACCCTCGTTTACCTCGCTTGGCATACTCCTCATGGCGCTCACGCTTGGTCTGCTTATTCTAGCCGATCGCCTTCACCCACCTCGCATCGGCGGATGACAAGTGAAAATAGTATGATCCCATCTTATTGTATTCATAAAATAAATTCGATTTAACTCGCTTTATAGGGACCAAATCCGTTTTCCAGTCAGCCCACAGGCCGGATAAGAATCTGAAATCGGCGACCGCCCCGTAGCCAATACGACCAGGATGAGCGAGGATTAGCTCACAATTTTGCATTGGAACCTCAAAAAGGCGAAACGATATTTCGACACGTGCAGAGCACATCTCCAGGCCGCCGGGCACCCTTTTCGGCGAAATGCACTCATACGATGGTCAGCGGGAAAGGTCAATCGTTCGACTGAAATTTTCTGATTTGGGCTTCAAAAAGGTCTCAGCAGCGGGTAATCGTGTGGCAGACCGGCCTCATTGGAGGGCCGGCACAGGGAACGAGGCCGATCACGGCAACGTGCGCGCGGCTGCGTCAAGGTCTCGGGTTGACGAAATGCGGTTCGTTGCCTCGCCGAGGCCGATGTGACTACGAGGAGACCGATGGCTAAGACTAAATTACCGTTCGGCACTTGGCCCAGTACGGTTACTGCGGCAACGATTTCGGAGGCGATTCAGATACCGGAGGCCGCCTGGAGTCCCGACGGCAAGATTCTGGTATGGCTCGAGGAGCATTCCGGTCAGGGCATCCTTTACGCCGCTGCCTTGGACGGGGAGGACCCGCGGAGGATCACGGGCGATCAATCCGTGCGCGCCACTGTCGGTTATGGCGGCGGAAATTTTACCGTGGGCCGCGACTCGGTCTACTTTGTGGAGCGGGGAGGCCGCATCCATGCCCAGTCCCTTGGTCATGGGGAGGCGTATCCGCTCACCCCTGCGGGCATGCTCTGCAGTTCGCCGGTCCTGTCTGCTGATGGCTGCTGGTTGGCGTTCGTGTATGAGCAGGAGCACCAAGCCGGTCTGGCCGTGGTCCACGCCAAGGGCCGGCAGTGGCCACTAAAGATCGCTGAAGGAATGGACTTTTACATGCATCCGGTGTGGGACCCGGCTGGCGTCTCGCTTGCCTGGATCGCGTGGCAGCACCCCAATATGCCCTGGGATGGCACGCGCCTGTTCACAGTTACCATGCGCGAAAGCCAGGAGGGGCCCCGGCCCGATGCGGAACCGGAAGCGATCGCCGGAGGAGATCGGGAGGCCGTCATCCAGCCCGAGTATTCGCCGGATGGCAAATGGCTGACCTACATCAGCGACCGCGAGGGCTGGTTTCAGATATACCGGCACGACAGAACAGGGGCGGTACCGCCTCTCCGCCTGACGGACGAGAGCGCCGAGTTTGGGGGCGCGGCCTGGCAGATGGGCATGCGGTGGTATGCTTGGCAGTCGGATTCGCGATCCCTGGTGGCCACCCGCAACAAGGAAGGAGCGGTGCAGGTAGTACGAGTCGATGCGGAGGGGGGCAACGTGACCCCGCTGACGCCAGCAGGTTCGAACTATTCTACCCTGATCCGTCCCCAGGTGAATCAAGCGGACGGACGGGTGGCCATGCTCGCCGCCGGCGATGGGACACCCAACCGTCTCATCGTGCTCGGCGGCTCACCGGGGGTCGGCCCGGACCGGTCCAAGGCACCGCACGTCGTCCGCCGATCAGCCCGGGAGCAGACTTCACCTGATGATCTGACCCAGATTCGAGCCATCTCATGGCGGAGCGAATCGGGCCAGGCGGTGCACGGTCTGTTTGCCGCGCCGCGCAACGCCAGGTCTTACTGTGAAGGTGCGCCTCCCGTGATCGTGCAAATCCACGGCGGACCGACCAGCCAGGCGTACCGCACGTGGCGGCCGGACCTGCAATACTTCACCTCGCGCGGCTATGCTTTCCTCGACATCAATCACCGCGGCAGCAGCGGATACGGCCGGGCCTACCGGGAGCAACTGCGGGAGCAATGGGGCGTCCTGGACGTGGAAGATGCCATATCGGGACTGCGATACGTCGGCGCTCAAGGCTGGGCTGATCCGTCGCGCGGCGCGATCCGCGGCGGGAGCGCCGGGGGCTATACGGTGCTGCGCGCCTTGACCCTGCACCCGGACGCCTTCAAGGCGGGTGTGTGCATGTATGGTATCTCGGACCTTTTTTCCTTGGCGCGGGAGACGCACAAATTCGAGGCGCACTACCTGGATTCTCTGATCGGGCCCCTGCCCCATACGGCGGATCGCTACCGCGAGCGTTCGCCATTGTTCAGCGCCGAGAGGATCCGCGCGCCGATCATCATTTTCCAGGGGGAGGAAGACCGGGTCGTGCCGCCTTCCCAATCGGCGCGCATCGTGGCGTCGTTAAAGGCCAGGGGCATCCCCCACGAATACCACTCGTATGCCGGCGAAGGGCATGGTTTCCGCAAAAACGAAACCGTGCGCGCCTGCCTGGAGGCCACCGAGCGATTTCTGCTCACCCATCTGGTTTACGCCTGACGCACGGGTGTCGCGCAGATGGAAAAAAACGCACTTGGCATCCATGTCCGGCGTAAACCGGTGTCCGGACAGATTCCAGGCCCTATGGCAGATTTTCGCGGACACCCCGCCGGAATGAATGGTGAAGGTTTATTTCCTCCGGCGATCGTATTAGAATATACAGGACATTGGATAATGGGGGCAATTCTGCCCAAACCGGCCCTGAGCGACGCACTCCAACCAATAGGCACACCTTGGCTCTTTGGGACAAACTAACATCCTCCAAGGACAAGGATGAGAAGCGCGCCAAGGAATTGTGGGATCGCGCGATCAAATACTACGAGGGTAAACTCTTCAATCGCGGACTGAAGGATCTGCAGGAGGCGATAGACCTCAATCCTGACTACGGCAACGAGGCCATGGAGCTGATGCAGACATTTTCATCCCAGGGCAACGAAGAGCAGGCGCTCAGCGTGGGTTTCGCCCTCATCAAGATGGATCCCCGGAACGTCGAATTGATTAACAAGCTGGGAAATTCCTTGCGTAACATTCGTTCCTTCGACAAGGCCAAGCGGCTCTACACCCGCGCACTGAAAATCAAACCCGACTACAAGGAAGCCCAATACAATCTGGCGGGGAGCACCTTCCGCATCACCACCGCCGATGGCGGGCTGATCAGTCAGACGCGCAAGGTGGAGTCCATTAAGCTGCCGCGACGCTACGAGTTTCAGGGCACCCGAGTCGGCTATCAGGAAGTCCCCAACGAGAGCTTCGAGGAGAAAAAGGACAGCAATAAACAGGACAAAGAGGAAGAGGACGAAGAGAACCAGCCTACTGAGGAAGAGCTGGCTGTCATGCGCGAGGGATTTATCAACGAGTTGAAGAAGGACGTGGAAAGCAATCCTGGTACATGGGATTACGAGTTCAATCTGGCGCTCCTGTACGACCTATTTGAATATGGGGAACTGGCCATTCAGCACTACCGTACTGCGAAGGAAATCGAACCGGAAAACCGCATGTCCATCAACAACCTCGCGGTGGCCTTGATGGTTCACAAGAAAGAACACAGTGAGGCGGAGACGCTGCTGTTGAAAAATCTGGGAGAGCACCGCTATGACCGCACCACTGTCCACAATCTGGCCATTCTATACCGCAATATGGGGAAAAGTTTTCAAACCCTTAAATACTTCGTCTACCTGGGCGACTTACTCGATAAATCGCTCATGGATTACGAGACGGGCAAGATGGAGGCCCATGCCCAGCAGCTCTTCGAGCGGCGTAAATACATGGAGGCCGTGCCGGTTTTCGAAAATCTGGCCACCGAAAAACAACAGCCATTTTGGCTGGAAAAGCTGGCGGTCATGTACCTCAACCAAAAGAAAGAAGACATGTATATCGGCGCGTTGAAGCGGCTGCTGCGTTTGGAGCCGGATAGTGAAGACGCCTCCCAGAAACTCAATGCATTGGCCGACGATTATGAGGGGCAAGCTCAGGATAAAATCAAGAAGGGCAGTAAAAACCACGCGATCCAGCTAATGATGCAGGCCGTCAAGATCGTCGAGACCCCCGAGCGCTGGGTGGAACTGGCCCAGCTTTACGAGGACGAGGGCGAAGATATCCTGGCCGAAAACGCCCTCAAACGTTGGAAGCAACTCTCCGGCGGTGACGAATCCCAACCCGAAACGGCAAGCATAGGTGCGGACGGAGCCTTTTTGAATCCTTTCCATTCATTGTCCGCGACATTCCCGGCCATCCTCCGCCCATTGGCGACTCCGAAATGACTCTTGTGTGCCCCTGGCCGGGCACCCCGATGCGATATCGATGCCCACGCAGGCCGTCTCCCGGCGGAGGGCATTGATCTCGATCTTCGCCGGGTGTATCCGCTCGATCTCGATCATCCCCATTGCGTTGGCGATATTGCTGACGTCGTGGTGCGGCGCCGGGAACGCTGAAGAACGGGCCGGGCCGTGTATAGCGCCTCAGCCGGGCGACGACTTGAAAAACTGCAATTTCGCCGGGGCCAATCTGGAGGGGGCCGACCTGACCCGCACAGATATACGCGGCGTCAGCTTCGTCATGGCCCAGCTCACCGGGGCGGATTTCACCGGAGCTCTCGGGCGGGAGGCTAATTTCAGTGCGGCCGACCTGACCG
The DNA here is from genome assembly GCA_022574555.1 of SAR324 cluster bacterium. Classification (GTDB taxonomy): domain Bacteria; phylum SAR324; class SAR324; order SAR324; family JACQKK01; genus JACZRV01. The sequence goes on along the minus strand of JACZRV010000056.1, from coordinate 13,332 downwards.
GTGCCAAGCTGAGGGGCGATTTTGTCGCCGCCCAGTTTCGCAGGACCACGATGACGCGAGCCGACGCATCGGGGGGCTCCTTTACCGGCGCCGATTTCACCGACGCGCTGCTGGACGGAGCGGATTTCTCGCGCGCCAACCTGCGCATCTCGGAATTCTTCCAGGCCCGGATGAGGGGCACGTCATTGCGCGAAGCGGATTTGACATCCGCGAACCTGATCGAAGCCGATCTCAGCGGCGCCGACCTGACCAGGGCGCGCCTGGCGCGGACAATCATCACCGAGGCGCTGCTCGTTGGAGCCAATCTGAGCGAAGCCTACCTGGCGGGGACGGTGTTTGACCGGTCGAATCTGGATGGTGCCAATCTTCGCGGCGCCTATATCTTCACGACTTCCTTCCGTCAATCGACCGCGCAACGAGTGGCATTATTCGGGGCGATCGTGTTGCGTCCCATTATCGAGGAAACGGATTTCTCCGGAGTGCTGGGCGCTCCGGCCTGGCTGGAAGCGGGTTTACGGGCCGGAAAGTTCTCGCCGGAAAAATTGGCATCCGCCATCAAAAACGGGTTGAAGACATTGAACGGGGCCTATTTGCACAAGCTGGATCTCGCCGGAGCGGATCTCAGCGGTGCGGACCTGCGGTATGCGGATCTGACCGAAACCGATCTACGGCGCGCCAACCTGCAGGACTCCGATCTTCTTTTGGCCGATGCCTCGGCCGCCGATCTGCGTGGGGCGAACTTAGGTGGAGCCAATCTTGCCGGCACTCAGTTGCAGGGAGCACTGATCGAGATGCACTTCAAACGTGAATCGGAAATGTGGGGCCACCAGGGCCAGCCGGAATGGGTGGAAACCGTTCCGATCGATCAGGAAGGCAAACTCATTACGGAAGAGTGAGCCGGCGTTTGACCATTTCCGTTGAGGGCGCGCTTCGCCAGCCGAGAGCACGAGCCGTGAAGCGGGGGGGGGGGATTGCGGATCAGCCATCCATGTGCTGCATGGCCTGTGTCCCCATATTGAGAAAGCGTTGCACCTGGAAATGATCGAAGCCGAGCAATTTTCCTATCCTCTCGAATTGCTCCTGCTCCTTGGGCGAAAGATCACGGTCGGCGATGGCCACTTCCAGCAGGTCGATCATTAAGAGGGCCTTCGGTTTGTTGCCCCAGCCGGAAAAGGCCGTGAGATTGGGCATGGTCATATGGTGCAGATACTTCTTCAATCTTTCGGTCGCCTCATTGGATTCGATGAACGATAGGGAGTTCGTCAGCAATTCCACTTCGCTCGGGGCGACATCGCCATCGGCCAGCACCATGGATACCATGGCCGTGGCGAACCATTCCTTTTGCTTCTCGTCCATGGCTTTGATTGGGGCCTTGAAATTGGCGGCCATGGTTTTCCCCTTCTGTCCGTAACAGGTACTGTGAAAAACCCCTGGGATGTTAACTGAATAGATCGGGTATCAGCTGAATAAAATCGAGGAAAGTTTGTTGCGATAGGTGGAATCCAGCTCCGAGCCTTCTGGCAGGATATCGAGCACGGCAATCATCCCCCGCCTTCCGGCGTCGTCCATGAACTTACGATCGGACTTGACGATCTCAAGAAATCCTTCCATGGCCTCCTGGAATTTCCGCTCGATGGCATACCGGCAATAGAGGGCAAATTGGGCCGCCAAATCTTTGGGGTTCCGTTGCAATGCTTCCAACAATTCCTGCTCCACTCCTGCATTTTCATAGAGCAGAATTCCAGCGCGTAAATTGACCAGATCGCGCCGGATTTCGTCGTCTTCGTCCAAGTTCTCGATCAGGGTCTTGGCCTCGGCCCACTTGCCCGAGTCGACAAGAATCCGGCCCAGCCCGACCCGCGCCTTGGCGTTGGCGGAATCTTGCTCCAGGGTCTCTCGGAACACCGCCTCGGCGGCGGTGGAATCCCCAGCCTGGAGAATGTCCAGCCCCGCCTTGGCCTCTCGGTCTTGCTCCGTCGGCAGATTGCGATCAAGGAACTCACGCACTTCCGGTTCGGGGATTGTGCCCAGAAACTCGTCCTTTAGGGTGCCGTCCACGAGCAATTTTACTGCGGGGATGGAGCGAATCTGCAGAGCATAGGCCAGATTGGGATTCTCATCCATGTTAACTTTTGCCAGGATGAACCGTCCCTTGCCTTCATCGGCGAGTTTTTCCAGGATCGGACCGATTTCGCGGCACGGAGCGCACCATGGGGCCCAAAAGTCGACCAGCACCGGCACTTCGAAGGATTTCTGCAGAACGGCCTGCTCAAAATTCTCGTCATTGGCCTCGATAACCGATGAGGCAGGCTCGTTTGACATTTCCAAGGCGACTCTCTTAGGGTGCGATGATTCCGCTCGACCTTTCCACCAAGAACGGATTGACCGCATAATCTGGAATTTACGATGGCCCATTGTTTTTCAATAACGGACTTCATTCGACCCCGAACCCGTCTGGTTGTCAAGAATGACGATCCAGTAGCATCTAAAATCCTAACGCGGCCGGTTCATTCACGACGGCGGAATATTTTACAATCCGGTGCCGGGGACGGCGAGGAAGGCCGCCCGCAAAGCACCGCAGCTGCCCAAATGCCCGTCATGCGCCACGCATAAATACGATAGCAGGATTATGGAAATTCGCGAAGTCATCCTGGAACACGAACTCGGGCGCATTCCGCCCGGGACCGTCGCATTCGACCTGGAGGTGGCCAATTCATTCCGCAGCGAGCATGCCGTTATATGTATGGTCGGGCTGGAGACCTACTCCGCTACGGAGCGACACTGCGTGAACAGGATCGCTTCCATCACGAAGCGGGAGGATGAAGCCCAATTGGTGGGATGGTTTCTGGACGAGGTGGGCCGCATGGCGGAATCCTCTGGAGAGGTGAATTTGCTGAGTTTCTCCGGCCAGGATAACGACCTGCCCTGGTTGAATGAACGCCTGCAAAGGCTGGCCATCGGTGGATCGCAACGCTCCATCCTGCAGCGCGTCGGCCACGTCGATCTCAAGGTCGAATTCTACCGGCGCACCCAAAACGATCAGATTTCGCTGAAAAAATTGGAACGGATTTTCGGCATCGAGCGGGAAAGCAACCTTCAATCCCGCAAGGTGAGCTTCATCCTGACCGATATCGTCCGGGGGAGACGCCCGGATGCAAGGATTCCGGAGAAAATCTTCCGCTATCTGCATGAAGACGTGCATCACCTGATGCTCATTCACGACCGCTGGGGCGAGGTAAGCCTAACGGATTTCCGGCTCACCGAAGAGGAATATCTCCGATTCGTCAACAGTTTGCAGAATGCCGGCCAACGGCTGGTGCAGACGATCGTGAAACGCAATCTGGCCGGTAGGAACGCGATCGCTATCCTGGAAAAATTTCTGGAGGCAATGCACGGCCAACTGAAGCGGGCCCTGGAGCATGGAACGTTCGCTTCGTTTGTCCTGCCGCCGCTGCCTGAAATGTCGGTATCCCATTCGGAAATGGAGCGGGTGCGGAAAAAGCACGACCGGCTGAGGGGCATGGTGCTGAGGGACGAAAAGACCGGCGCCTATCTCCTGCGATCCGACCTGAGCAAACCCAAGGGCGCCCTGGCCGTCGTTCATCATGATGGCCGGTTGCTCATGATCCGCCGCGCCGACAATCTGAAGCGGGCCGGGGGCCATTGGGGCCTTCCCGGCGGCGTGGTAGAGGAAGGCGAATCCCCACTCCAATGCGCCGTGCGCGAACTGCGGGAAGAAGTGAACCTCGTAGGCCGCCCTGCCGCTGAGTTGGGCGCCAGCACCAGCTATAGCGGGGAATACGATCTGATCTGGGTCGCGGTAGAGGTGGACGATGTTTCCACCATTCGCCCAGCGGCGGATGAAGTGGCCGAGGTGCGATGGGTGGAGCCGGGTCAGGTAGCGAAGTTGGACCCCCTGATTCCGGGAGCCTTGGAAGGTTTCCGCCGCATTCTGGGCCAGGAGTGGGGATGAACCCACGCCCAGCGATCGAGACCGCCACATTGCAGAGGAGGACGATAAATGACCGGGTCACCCAGCGCCAAACCGCTCATCGAACATGCCGACGAGATGGAAGCCTACTCGCCGCCCAACCATCAGGGGACACGGAACGTCCGGTTGGTGGATCACGAATTCTGTGGCGGTTTCGAAATGATCCGCGGGATTGTACAACCGGGCGGCGAAGCTGAGCCCCACTACCATGAGGCCGAGCATCAGGTTATTTACATTGTCCGGGGCATGGCCGAGGTTACCCTGGGCGACGATGCTCCGCGACAATGCGCGCCGGGGACGGTCATTCGCATTCCCCCGCGCATGTTGCACCGCGTGGTCTGCCACGGGCCGGAGCCCCTGGAGGCGTTGATCGTCTACAGCCCCCCGCTGCCCAAACACGGCGCTTTCCACCCGGCCGGAGAGGCGCACCGATCTTTGGCCGCTCCCTAAGCCGAATTTGGCCCAGGGCCGGTTCGTGGGACGCCGGTGTATGGTAATGATTAATTTGCGGCCGATTGAGATTTCGGCGTACGCTGGCGGTTCCCAGCAGCGAAACGAGTGGGAACCGCTGGGTACGGACCGGGAGCGTCTAGCTCCCAAAACGTCAATCAGTAGCCTGAAGGAGAATGATTTGGAAAAGAATAGACCGGCCATCCTATCCGGGTACGGGGTAGCGGCTCTCTTCGTGACGATGTTTGTGACGATGTTTGTGACGATGTCCGGCTGGGCCTTCTCCCAGGGCCGATCCTTTCCGCCTTCGCCACCACTGGTGAGCCCCATCGCGGGCGCCATTGACATGCACGTCCATTCCTCGCCCGACGTCTTCGGGCGCAGCTTAAACGACTTCGAGGTGGCGCGCATCGCCGCCCGGGCAGGCATGCGGGCCTTGGTGTTGAAGAATCACGTCACCAGCACCGCCGACCGCGCCAAGTTGATCACCGATCTGGTACCCGGCATCGAGGCCGTGGGGGGCATCGTCCTCAACAGGGCCGTAGGGGGCATCAACCCCGACGCGGTGGAATGGATGTTCCGCATGGAGGGCGGTCGCGGCCGGATCGTCTGGCTGCCCAGCTTCGACGCCGACCATCACTTGAAAACCTTCGGCCTACCCGGCGAAGGGATCAAGGTGGCCATCGATGGCCGGGTCACCCCCGCAATGGATGCTGTCCTTAAGATCATCGCGCGAGAGGACCTGGTGCTCGCCACCTGTCACGTCTCTCCCGGCGAAACCCTGACCGTCATCAAGCGCGCGCGGGAATTGGGTATCAACCGCATCGTCGTCACCCATGCTATGGCCGAGGTGCCGGGGCTGGACATGGCTCAACTCAAGGAAGCCGCATCCATGGGGGCATATCTGGAATACGTCTACCTGAGCCACCTGACCGGCCCGAACGCCCATCAGGCTTGGATGCGCCACTGGCGCAACGTCTCCATCGCGGATTTTGCCGGATACGTACGCGAGATCGGTGCCAGCCACTTCGTGCTGGGCTCCGACCTGGGGCAGACGGCCAATCCCATCCATACCGACGGTTACAAGCGGCTGGTGACAGGGCTGGTCGCGGAGGGCATTTCCCAAGCCGACGTGGACCTGATGATGAAAACCAACCCGGCCGAACTGTTGGGGTTGGATTAGCCCGATTGAATGCACTCGCCGCCGGGAATCGGCCGTTCGCGGCTGCCGGTGTGGCTACTGGATCGGCTGAATGGGGCGGGTGATGGACTTGGTGTCCTCACCGAAGGTGTGCATGACCTGGTGGTGGTAATGCTCGTCGCCGCCGGCGACCAGGATCATCAAGTCCTCGGGCCGGCGCAGAGGCCGCAGGAGCCCGTCGACCGGCTGGAATGGCTTGCCCGGATATTCGGCATCTCCCAGGGCTTCCACCGGCACAGTGGCGTGCTCGTAGAGATACTGGCGGCAGCTGGCCTTGGTGAAGCCGTCCCGCGCCAACATTTCGGCGTGTCCGCGGGTAATCAGCAGCACCGGCTCGCCGCCGCCGGACATGGTATTGTTGTTGGCCGGCGTGGCCAGCACGGGCGCGGCGATCTTGAGCAGGGTTTCGCTTTTCACCACTCCGGTGGTGAGGGAGTTGACCATGTCCTGGATGGCGCAGACGGTAACCGTGCTGGTGGCCCGGTCGAAGCCGCGCTCCACGTGAAGCGGTTCCCAGGGGCTGCCCTCCTCGTCCTCGCCGAAGCAGAAGGTGTACTTGCCCGGCATACCGTGGACAGCCTTGTCCACCTCGCCGGGGAGACCGCCGCCCACGTTGATCAGCACGAGCCGGATCGCGCGGCCAATGGTGGCGTTGGCGCGCCAGCCGGGCCCCAGGCAGCCACGGCGGCAGTTGATGTCCAGGGCGTGGCGGATGGGGCCGTTCACCACCGCCATCACCGCGACGGGGTTCGTGGTGGCCTGAACGCTCCGCGCGTTGAAGGCGGGATCGATCACGCCTTCGATGGCGGCCAGCACCACGGGCAGGTACGCGGGCAGGCATCCGGCCATGACGGCGTTGATGGCCACCTTCTCCACCGTGACATCAGCATCCACGGGTCCCAGCACGCCGACCACCTCATCGGGCGCCCGGCCGCTGGGCTCGATCATCGCCGCGACCCGTTCCGCTGTCGGGGGGATCACCGGCAGACCGTCCCCCCAGCGCCGCTCGGTGATAAAGGCCAGTACCGCCTCGGGCGAGTCGGGCAGTTCGTGAACCCGGGATTTGAACGCGGGCAGATCAGCCATGGTGCCTCCTGGGCGGTGCGGTGCTTCCTGGCCGCCACAGTGCTTCCTGGGCGGTGGGCACCGCCGTCTACGGTGCCTGGGCGTGAGCCGGCGCGGCCGCTTTCCGGTGCAGCAGCTTGTCGGCGATTTCGTCCAGCCGATCGTCGGTGAGGGCCGCGATCTCCTCCTCGGGCAGACTGTCGATATTGGTGGGGAAAACCACGTAGGGCAGGTCGGGCACGCCTGATGCCGTGGCAATGCTCACCAGTGCCTCCACGAAGTTCTCGTTGGCGATGAGAACCGTGGGCCGGGCGCGCTTGATCATTTCAATCGAGTCGTGGACACTCCACGCTGTGCACGAACCTCAATTGGCCATGGCCACGATGACCGCGTCGCTGCGCTCTGCGACACGATCGAGCAGATCCTGCGGCCCGGCCAAGGAAGCTTCCACCGCCTCCTTGAACATAGCCTTGATGCCGAAGCGCTCGCTCAGCACCCGTTCCAGATGACGGTGCATGATCTTCACGCAGCGCCACTCATTGCTGATCAGTCCGATTACCGCCCCTTCCAGGCTCTCCAATTCGCGCAGCGCCTCCCGCGCGACCACCACCCGTTCCGCCACGGGCTCCAGAATTCGTATCGTGCCCATCCATTACCCTCCGAAATTGCTGATGGAACCACCGATGCACGCACCGCATGATGTACCAGATGGACGCCGTCAGGGCAATGTTGGGAATTACGTTAACGACAAAGCTCGGTCGTGCATCCGAGCCGTCATTTGAATACGGCATGCTGGTTGCTTCATGATCCGGGGGGTGGTTCAATACGAGGTATCCAATCAACACCTCGGATAATCATGGCGCCTGTCACCCTCCCTAAAGGTACTGAATCTTCCGGTCACACGATCCTCATCCAGGACTTGCAGGACGATCGTCTGAGCTTGCGTCGTGCGATCCCAGTGCGCATCGACCATGGGGACGACGTGTATACCGCTCAAAACATGGATTCCGAGGTGTTCGGTACCGGAGCAACGGAAATCGAGGCGCTGGACGATTTCCGGAGTGCCCTGGTGGATTTGTACAATCTCCTCAAGGATGAGGGAGAAGCCAATCTCGGCCCCGTGCCGCTGAACCAATGGCGGTACTTAAGGGATGTTCTCAAGGATGAGTAGCGATTGTGTCGATTCGCGCCGGCGAGCTTGATCACGCTTGGCATAAAGTGGGGTTGCAGACCCGCCAGGGTCGAAGGCATATCATTGCGCAACTTCGCCTTGGGGGAAAACTCTACCTGACAACAATGCGATCACGGGGAAGCGGTGCCCTGCGTGGCCTGTTGCCGGACCTGATTCGCCAACAGATGCGTCTCGACAAGCAACAGTTCGCGGACTTGCTCAATTGCCCCCTCAAGCGCGACGGATTCTTGCAAATACTAGCCGATCGGGGAGTCGTTCCGCCGGATGTGCTGGAGAATTCGTTATCCTAATTCGGCTTGAGTCTCGCCCCACCAACATTAACAGTCCTGCCCGAAACCATAGCGCCTGCCACCCGGACCGTCTCCACTGGTCGATTGGTGCGAAATAATCCAGCCGTGGGTTGAGCCCGGAAAGGGGGACGGGCGGTCCGGCAATCTGCCGCAGCACACGAACAGCAGAAGGTGTCCCATACCAATTGCTCCCGAATATGACACTGACGATGCAGGCCGGATGCCGCGAATGCCGGCTTCAAGCCTGGGAATTTTTTACAGATCCATTTCGGCGGTCCGTGCCAAAATTTCTGTCCTCTTGGGGGAGGCTCAATCCCCGCGGCCTTCCCAAGATTTTCTTCATCATGGCAATCCGGTCTGGCAACGACTGAGACGATCTTGTCCCAACCGGACGGACAATTCTCGATCGATTGGGCGTGATCGATTGACGGTGTCTGGCCCGAGGCGTCCAATTGGTGTAGAAAACCGGCAATCCAGCGAAGTTTTCAATCAAATAACGCAATAAAATTGAGTGATTCGATATGAGCCCGAATAAAGTGATCGTCGTCGTGGGCGTGGGTCCCGGGTTGGGAGCCTCTATCGCCCGCCGGTTCGGAGTTATGGTCAAATGTTGTGTTCTGAGGTTTTCAGGCGGCGATTTTATCAACCTTGATTCCGTCCTCGAATTTCACTCCTTCGATTACGTTGGTCAGCCAGTTTGATCCGTTGAGTCGGCGCCATTTCCGCTGGGCGCATAGGGTCAATTTGAAGACCATGGTGGAGGCGGTCTCTCTGGAGAGACAGCCTCGTGTCTTGGCGGTTCGCAGCCGCACGGTGGCGAAGGTCGATTCGATGGGATTGGTGGTGCGGATGTGCACCCAGTGCTCCGCCGGAAAGTCGTAGAAGGCCAGCAGCACGTCACGATCCTTGGCCAGGCATTCCGCGGCCTTGGGGTACTTGGCCTGGTATGAGTCGACGAAGAGATCGAAAGCCTTCTCCGAGTCATCCTTTCCTTCCGCCATCCAGATTTCATGAAGGCGCTGCTTGGCTTGTTTCTGAAGGCTCTTGGGCAATTTGTTGAGCACGTTGGCTGTCTTGTGAACCCAGCAGCGTTGCTGTCGCGTTTCGCTATGAATCTTGCGCAGCGCCGTCCAGAAGCCCAATGCACCGTCTCCGACAGCCAACTTCGGCCCCATCTCCAAGCCCCGTGATTTCAGATCCAGCAGCAACTCCGACCAGGACTGTTCGCTTTCCCGGAAGCCGTCCCATAGGCCCACAAGCTCCTTGTTGCCGGCCTCATCGGCGCCGATGATCACCAGGAAGCATTGCCTGGCTTGCTCCAATCGGGCTTGGAAATAGACGCCATCCACCCAAAAATAGACGTAACGTTTGCCGGTCAGATCGCGCCCCTGCCAAGCCTCCAACTCACCCTGCCACACCGCCTTCAATCGGCTGACCGTGGTGGCGGAGAGTCCCGGCGCATCCGGCCCCAGCAACGCGGCCAGGGCCTCAGAGAAATCCCCGGTGGAAATGCCCTTCAGGTAAAGCCAGGGAATCAGCTCCTCGATGCTCTTGGTGCGGCGCAAATATGGCGGCAGAATCGCGGAGGTGAAGCGGATGCCCGACCCGCTGCGATCCCGCACGCGGGGCGCCTTGACGGCAATATCGCCGATACCACACTGGATGGTGCGCTCCGGCAGGTAGCCGTTGCGAACCACCAAGCGCCGACCGGCCTCATCCCTGATGTGTTCATGCGCGGCCACAAACGCCTCCACTTCCGCCTCCACGGTCTGCGCCAACATGCGCCAGGCTCCTTGCCGCAATACCTCCGTCAGCACGTCCTGCTCGTCCTCTCCTGGCCTTTCCAGGGCGATCACCTTACTCTCATCCATGGCGTATCCTTTCCTATTGTTGGGGGTGAACTGTTGCGATCACCCAGGATACGCCGCCTTTATCACCTCATGCCAGAACACAACTTTCGGTCATAGCTCTCGACAGACGCACCACCCGGCATCCCGGCTATGCGGTCAGCATGCGCAAACGTAAGCGCGTCGAAGAGATCTTCGGCTGGCTCAACCGTGGGCGTTATGCGCAAAACAAGACATCGGGGCACCCATCGCGTGGGCTGGATGTTTACCTTCTCCCTGGCCGCCTACAATCTGGTCAGAATGCGACAGATGGTGCCCGCAGTATAAGTTCCAAGGCCGATCTGCGCCCTCTGAGCGTGTTTCGGCCCCAAACGCCCCAATAAAGAGGCGAATACAGGCCGAGCATGGGCCATTCGGACCTTGAATCGCGCCCAAATGGCCCATCGAAAGATAATCGCTTTGGAATTAACCCCAAATTCCGCAACCTGCTGGAGTGATTTCCACTACGTTGAGCCTTTCCGCAAACGGAAATAGGTACTATCTCTCAAAATGGAAGGAATTGAGTGATGCGTTTTGTGCAGTTTTTCGCTTCATGTGATTTTGCCTAATCTTGCGATTTGCCCTGGGTCAAACTTCAGATTCTAAGATAATTTGGACTTATAGAGATGTTACCTTTCATATATAAATTGTACTATAACTCTCCTTTCATCTGGGTTGGTGCATTGCGTAAGAGATGGAATAAGTATCTGAGTCGCGGTCGTATAAGACCACACCAATCAGTGGGGACACCTTCATCTAATATCAGAAGCACTGAAAATACACGCATAGGAATGACCGCCGCTAAGTACAATATATACAGTAAAGTCATATTTTTTGCGGGGTGGAGTATCCCTCCTGCAACACAAGTAGCTGTGAAAGCCAACGGAGAGCTTATAGGCTTCGCATCGTTGGGCCTTCCTCGTCCCGACGTTCTCAAATTGTATCCGAATTCCGGATCAATGCTACCCGGGTGGCGCTTTGCCGAACCGTTTATTTACGAATCGAATACCACACTCCAAGTCGAAATTACTTTTCCGCCCCCGACGAAACCTGTAACCAAATATAATCGAATTATTTTGGACCGCCAAACGACCGATTCCATCATGACCTCTTTCGGCGGAAGGCACAACAGAACCTCGTTCCGGGAAAATCTAATCAACAAGGTCATATTCTCCACCGCTGATTTGACCAAACAAGATTGTGAAAGGATCGCTGAAGACGATCTCCTTTTTTCTATCGCAATAACAAACAAAAACAAATGCTTTCTCGATTACCTTTCTTCTTTTTATTCTGTCCACCCAATGTCCGTCAAGGAGATAATAGATCGCGATATAGAAGTTTGGGTGAAAGGCATTAAATCTACCGAAGGGACAACTTGGGATCGCCCCTTAAGAGCAAAGACGATATCTAGGTTTGTCGTAGCGAAATACAATGCTAACATTATAGAATATATAAACAATTTATTCTTAAACAATAAAGGCAAACGTTATCTTGATGTGGGTTGCGGAACAGGGCTTTCGCTTCTCTCCGCAATTGACGCGGGGTTCGATGAAGTGATCGGATATGAATACAGTGCTGGATATACGACTATGTCTAAATGCGTTACACAGATATATAAAGAGGGGGACAAGAATCCTGTGTCGTATTACGATGCTGATTACTTAACTGCCGAGGACAAAGGGAAGTATGATCTTATTACTTTTTTCGATGTACTTGAGCATATAAATCCAGCAAAATTTGCTTTAAGTAAAGCAATCAAATCTTTGAAGAAAAATGGAGTAATTTATGCTTATCAAGGAAATAGTTATTCCCCGGCTATGGTTCTTAACGAACCTCACTATGGACTTCCTCTGCTTACGCTTCTCCCAAGGAGTATTGTGGTCAATATCCTGATGCGAAGTGGGCGAATTCAACAAGAGAGTAACTATGTGGTGAATTCTTGGCCGCGGCTTTCTGAAATAGACGCCTGGGCTAGGGGGATAAATGCGTTGTAGCTGTATACAAGGATGCTGTGAATTTGAGAAATGGGTCGTCATATATGCTTGAGAATCAATGTGCCTCTATAGTTAAGCGGATTGACGAGACCGGCCTAAATCAAATTCGGGAATTCCTCAGCGATGAAGAGTATAATACCGTCGAACAAATCTGGGCCGGCTACAAGAAAAAGTTTTTCGATACTCTTCTGAACAATCCAGAAGCGTTCCAGGTAAATTATGGGATGACTAGCTGGAATATTGTACTTGCTCCAAAGATTCAAATCGATCAGCATCACAAATGGTTTGCAATATAGCTCCAATTTGGGAAAAGATTTTCGAACCACAAAGTCACAAAACGACAGTTTATCTCAGTCGATTTTACATTCTGGGAGTAAAATTCTCCTGACTGGTTTCCTATTTGAAAGCATTCGATCGCCGAAACTTTTTAAACAGATAATTGCGAAGACTTTGTAACCTAGGCGCAAGCCGTCGAGCAATCCGCAAGAGCAGGCTTGTCTTACATCCGATAGGAGTGGCGAAAAACTAAACCAAAAAAAAAGATATGGAAGCCACCACCGCTTAGTGCCAACAGGCTTCTCTCTCAGCCGGCGGGAACGCGCAATGCCCAACCAAGGTTTTGCCGCGACAACCGTTACACAAAGTACGGGCTAAGAGGCTCCAAATTTCGGTATATGGACTTCGTACCCTTTTCTGTCGTAGGATGGAGTGTTCGGTAGATGGAAAAACTAAGGTTCTTAAAGGGTTCTTGATTAGGAATAGACCTATGACAAATTTCAATGGCCAATCCTTATAATGGATTATAGTACGGGTTAAAGGGTCGGCGTTGTCTAAAATATTAGAGACAACAATATACTAGTGTCCTGACTCAGTAGTTCGTTGAATATATAGGTGGACCGCTTCGGTATCGTATGGTAGGATTCCTCGAACCTTCAAGGAGGAAGAACCATGCGGACAGGACGACCGAAACCACCTCTGGAATTGAGCGAGGCGGAACGGAAAACCCTTGAGCGCTTTGTGCGGCGGGGTAAGACGGCACAGCGTCTGGCGTTCCGCTCGCGGATTGTTCTGCGTTGCGCCGCAGGGCTGACCAATACCACGGTGGCCAGGGAGCTTGGCACCAGCAATGCCACGGTGGGTAAATGGCGTTCCCGTTTTGTGGAGCGGCGTCTGGAGGGCCTGCTGGACGAGCCTCGCCCTGGCGCACCGAGAAAAGTGAGCGATGAGGAGGTGGAACGGGTGGTGACCTTGACCCTTGAATCG